>CAZUKC010000145.1:0-4802 GCA_964620375.1 uncultured Ramlibacter sp.
GTGTGCGCCGGCATGCGGTGCACCACCCAGCGCGCGCTGGTGATCAGGCCGTCGCAGCCTTCCTTCTGGATGCCCGGCAGACCCGAGAGGAACTTGTCGGTGACGTCCTTGCCCAGACCTTCCTTGCGGAAGGACGCGCCCGGGATGGCCAGGCGCTCGGTGCGTGCGGGCCGACCCCAGTCAATCTTCTTGGCGTCGCCGGGGAAGTAGCGCAGCTCGAAGGTCGCCACTTCGGCGTCATGGATCTTGCCGAGGTTGTGATCCAGGCGCACCACCTCCAGCCACTGCGCGTCCGGGGTCACCATGCGCCAGGACACCAGGTTGTCCAGGGCGGTGCCCCAGAGCACGGCTTTCTTGCCGCCGGCGTTCATCGCGATATTGCCGCCGATGCACGAGGCCTCGGCGGAGGTCGGGTCCACCGCGAACACGTGGCCGGCGCGCTCGGCGGCATCGGCCACGCGCTGGGTGACCACGCCGGCCTCGGTCCAGACGGTCGGAAGGGGCTGCTCGTGTCCCGGCACCGCCACCCACTCGACCTCGGTCATGGCCTCGAGCTTCTCGGTGTTGATGACGGCGGATTTCCAGGTCAGGGGAATCGCGCCCCCGGTGTAGCCGGTGCCGCCGCCGCGCGGGATGATGGTCAGGCCCAGCTCGATGCAGCCGCGCACCAAGGCGGCCATCTCGGCTTCCGTGTCGGGGGTCAGCACCACGAACGGGTATTCGACGCGCCAGTCGGTGGCGTCGGTGACGTGCGAGACCCGCGAGAGGCCGTCGAACTTGATGTTGTCCTTGGCGGTGAGTCGACCCAGCACGCGCTGCGCTCGCCGCCGCAGAGCGGCGGTCTCGGAGAACGCGGCGTCGAAGGCCCGCACGGCCTCGCCCGCCGCCGCCAGCAGCTCGCCCACCAGGGCATCGCGGGCCGCGTCGGCGGCTGGCGTGCGCCGCTTCTCGATCTCGCCCAGGCGGTGGCGCAGGGCGTCGACCAGCAGGCGCCGGCGCTTGGGGTTGTCCAGCAGGTCGTCCTGCAGGTAGGGGTTGCGCTGCACCACCCAGATGTCGCCCAGGACCTCGTAGAGCATCCGGGCCGAGCGGCCGGTGTGGCGCTCGTCACGCAGCTGGCTCAGGACGTCCCAGGCGCGCGCGCCCAGCAGGCGGATCACGATCTCCCGGTCGGAGAACGAGGTGTAGTTGTAGGGGATCTCGCGCAGGCGCGGCGCCTGCGAATCGCCGGGGGCCAGGAGCAGATTGAGGGTGGTCGGAGCGTTCATCGCATGCAGACGGGCCAGCCGGAAAGATGCGAGAGTGGCTGGCCGGAGATGGTACCAAAGGCATAGCGCCCGGGCCGCTGGCGGGGAAATACCGATGGCCCGTCGCGGGGGCCGCCCCAACAATGAACTGTCACAAAGTTGATTTAACGTGGCGAGAGGGCGATAGGTCGCCCGCACCGATATCGAACAAGGAAGGACCGATATGAAAGTATTCAAAACCCTGGCTGCGGCTGCCGTCGCCACCGCCCTGTGCGTGCCGGCACAGGCCCAGACCGAAATCCAGTGGTGGCATTCGATGGGTGGCGCCCTGGGCGAATGGGTGAACGACCTGGCCAAGGACTTCAACAACAGCCAGAAGGAGTACCGCATCGTCCCGACCTTCAAGGGTAGCTACGACGAGTCCATGACCGCGGCCATCGCCGCCTTCCGCGCCGGCAACGCGCCGCACGTGTTGCAGGTCTTCGAGGTGGGCACCGCCACCATGATGGCCTCCAAGAACGCCATCGTTCCCGTGGGCAAGGTGATGACCGACGCCGGCCTGAAGTTCGACCCCAACGCCTACGTGCCCGCGGTGGCCGGCTACTACACCGCCCCCAACGGGCAGATGCTCAGCTTCCCCTTCAACAGCTCCACGCCGGTCTTCCACTACAACAAGGACGCCTTCAAGGCTGCAGGCCTGGACCCTGAGAAGCCCCCGCGCACCTGGCCCGAGGTGGCCCTGGCTGCGGCCAAGCTCAAGACCTCCGGCCACAAGTGCCCCTACACCACGAGCTGGATCTCCTGGACCCAGCTGGAGACCTTCTCCGCTTGGCACAACACCGAGTTCGCCACCAAGGGCAACGGCATGCGCGGCACCGACGCGCGCCTGTCCTTCAACTCGCCGCTGCACGTGCGCCACATCGAGAACCTGGCCAACATGGCCAAGACCGGCCTGTTCATCTACAAGGGTCGCGGCAATGCGGCCGACGGTACCTTCGTCTCTGGCGAGTGCGCGATGATCACCGGTTCCTCGGCGCTGTATGGCAACGTCAAGCGCAACGCCAAGTTTGCGGCCGGCATCAGCACCCTGCCCTACTACCCCGACGTGCCCGGCTCGCCCCAGAACACCGTGATCGGCGGCGCCAGCCTGTGGGTGATGGCCGGCAAGAAGGCCGAGGAGTACAAAGGCGTGGCCCAGTTCTTCGCGCACCTGTCCAAGCCCGAGGAAGCCGCCAAGAGCCACCAGCGCACCGGCTACTTGCCGGTGACCAAGGCGGCCTACGAGCTCACCGAGAAGTCTGGCTTCTACAAGCAGAACCCGGGCACCGATGTCTCGGTCGAACAGATGATCCGCAAGACCACCGACAAGTCGCGCGGCATCCGACTGGGCAACTTCGTCCAGATCCGCACCATCATCGACGAGGAAACCGAGCAGATCTGGTCCGGCCGCAAGGGCGTGAAAGAGGCGCTGGATTCCGCCGTCAAGCGCGGCAACGAGCAACTCGAGCGCTTCGAGAAGGCCAACAAGTCCTGAGATACTCGCGCGGAGTCCGCCGGCCCCCGGATCGGCGGACACCCCCGGCCGCTCCCCCGCCCGTCGGGGGAGCGTCGTTTCAGCCCATTGAAAACTAGACAACGTGGAAAAACGGGTCCGCTTCCGATCGTTCTGGCTGCCCTGGCTCCTCGTGGCGCCGCAGGTGGCCATCGTGCTGGTGTTCTTCTTCTGGCCTGCGGGCCAGGCCCTCTACCAGAGCGTGCTGCAGGAAGACGCCTTCGGTGCCAGCCGCGAGTTCGTCGGCATGGAGAACTTCGAGCGCCTGTTCGGTGACCCGACCTACCTGGCCTCGTTCAAGACCACCGCGGTGTTCTCGCTGCTGGTGGCGGTGTGCGGCCTGTCCATCGCGCTGCTGCTCGCGGTCATGGCCGATCGGGTGGTGCGTGGCGCCACCTTCTACAAGACGCTCCTGATCTGGCCCTATGCGGTGGCGCCCGCGGTGGCCGGCGTGCTGTGGATCTTCATGTTCGCCCCGCCCATGGGCGTGGTGGCCTGGGCGCTGCAGGCGATCGGCATCGACTGGAACCACCTGCTCGATCCGCAGGACGCGATGGCGCTGATCGTGGCGGCGGCGGTCTGGAAGCAGATCTCCTACAACTTCCTGTTCTTCCTGGCGGGCCTACAGTCCATCCCGAAATCCCTGATCGAGGCGGCCGCCATCGACGGCGCGGGCCCGGCCCGGCGCTTCTGGACCATCGTCTTCCCGCTGCTGTCGCCCACCACCTTCTTCCTGCTCGTGATCAACGTGGTGTATGCCTTCTTCGACACCTTCGCGATCGTCGACGCCACCACGCACGGCGGCCCAGGCAAGGACACCGCCATCCTCGTCTACAAGCTCTATTACGACGGTTTCAAGGCCCTGGACATGGGGGGCTCCGCGGCGCAGTCGGTGGTGCTGATGGGAATCGTGATCGCGCTGACCGTGGTGCAGTTCCGGTTCGTCGAGAAGAAGGTGCAGTACTGACATGATCGAACGACGTCCCGGCCTCACCGTCCTGGCTCATGCCATCCTGATCCTGGGCGTGGCGGTGGTCGCCTTCCCGCTGCTGCTGGCGGTGATCGCCTCCACGCAGTCCTCACAGGACATCATCACCGCCCGTCCGCTGTCGCTGCTGCCTGGTACGAATTTCCTGGACACCTATCGCGTCGCCCTGTTCGGCGGCGAAACCGCGGCCGGCAGCAAGCTGTCGCCGGCCCTGCCCATGATGGGGGTGAGCCTGGTCAGCGCGCTGGTCATCGCCCTGGGCAAGATCGCGATCTCGCTGCTCTCAGCCTTCGCCATCGTCTACTTCCGCTTCCCGCTGCGCAACTTCGTGTTCTGGATGGTCTTCGTCACGCTGATGCTGCCGGTCGAGGTGCGCATCGGCCCCACTTACGAGGTGGTGTCCGACCTGAAGATGCTCAATACCTACGCGGGCCTCACGGTGCCCCTGATCGCCTCGGCCACCGCCACCTTCCTGTTTCGGCAGTTCTTCCTGACCGTGCCCGACGAACTGGTGGAAGCCGCACGCATGGACGGCGCCGGCCCGATGCGCTTTTTCTTCGACGTGCTGCTGCCGCTGTCGGCCACCTCGATTGCAGCCCTGTTCGTGATCCAGTTCATCTACGGCTGGAACCAGTACCTCTGGCCGCTGCTGGTCACGACCAACGAAGACATGTACCCCATCGTCCTGGGGATCAAGCGCCTGGTCTCGGGCGAGTCCTACACCGAATGGAACGTCCTCATGGCCACCGCGGTGCTGGCGCTGCTGCCGCCGGCGGTAGTGGTGCTGCTGATGCAGAAATGGTTCGTCAAGGGCCTGGTCGACACCGAGAAATAAGCAAGAGAAGTCATGGCAGGCATTTCCCTACGCAAGGTCGTCAAGCGCTACGCGAGTGGCAAGCAGTCGCTGCAGGTGATCCACGGCGTCGACGCCGAGATCGGTGACGGCGAGTTCGTGGTCATCGTCGGGCCCTCGGGTTGCGGCAAGTCCACCCTGCTGCGCATGGTGGCGGGCCTG
>CAZUKC010000146.1:0-4788 GCA_964620375.1 uncultured Ramlibacter sp.
TCGAGAAGTTCGTCGAGGAGCCGCGCCACATCGAGATCCAGGTGCTAGGCGATGCTCACGGCAACGTGATCTACCTGAACGAGCGCGAGTGCTCCATCCAACGCCGGCATCAAAAGGTGATCGAGGAGGCGCCATCGCCCTTCATCAGCGACGCCACGCGCAAGGCCATGGGCGAGCAGGCGGTAGCCCTGGCCAAGGCGGTGAAGTACCAGAGCGCCGGCACGGTGGAATTCGTGGTCGGCAAGGACCAGAGCTTCTACTTCCTGGAGATGAACACCCGCCTGCAGGTGGAGCACCCGGTCACCGAATGCATCACCGGACTGGACCTGGTGGAGCTCATGATCCGCGTGGCCGCCGGCGAGAAGCTGCCTTTGACCCAGGCGGACGTCAAGCGCGAGGGCTGGGCCATCGAGTGCCGCATCAACGCGGAAGATCCCTTCCGCGGCTTCCTGCCGTCCACAGGCCGCCTCGTGCGCTTCCAGCCCCCACCCGAGACCATGTTCGCGGCCGACACCAGCGCCCTGCAGGGTGTGCGGGTGGACACGGGCGTGACCGAGGGCGGCGAGATCCCGATGTACTACGACTCCATGATCGCCAAGCTGATCGTGCACGGTACAGACCGCAACGACGCTATCGCCAAGATGCGCGAGGCGCTCAATGGCTTCGTGATCCGCGGCGTGTCCAGCAACGTGCCCTTTCAGGCGGCGCTGCTGGCGCACCCGAAGTTCAAGGCGGGCGACTTCAACACCGGCTTCATCGCGGAGCACTACGGCCAAGGCTTCCGTGCCGAGGACGTCGCCCACGACGATCCGCGCTTCCTGATCGCGCTGGCCGCCTATGTGAACCGCCGCTCGCTGGAGCGCTCGGCGGGTATCACCGGCCAGTTGCAGGGTCACGAATTCAAGGTCGGCTCCAACTTCGTGGTGGTGCAGCTGGGCGAGAGCGGTCAGCACGTGCACCACCCGGTGCGCGTGGACGGCTTTGATATTGACAGCGGCGCCAGCGTGATCGAGGTCGAGGGCAAGCTGTTCGACCTTCGCAGCGCCTGGCATCTGGGCGCTGCCCGAATTCGCGGCACGGTCAACGGTCAGCCCTTCACCGCCCAGGTCGAGCGTGGCCTGACGCGCAATCCCGTGGCCATCGCGATCAACCACAACGGCACGCGCCTGGAGGCCCTGGTCCTGAGTCCGCGCGCCGCCCAGATGTTCCAGCTGATGCCGTACAAGGCCCCGCCCGACATGAGCCGCTTCCTGCTCTCGCCCATGCCGGGCCTGCTGGTGGACGTGGCGGTCAAGCCGGGTCAGAAGGTGCAGGCCGGCGAGCGGCTGGCGGTGATCGAGGCCATGAAGATGGAGAACGTGCTGTTTGCCGCCGCCGATGGCGTGGTGGGCAAGCTGCTCGCCTCCAAGGGCGAATCGCTGGCGGTGGACCAGCCTATCTTGGAGTTCGAATGAACATCGATGCCGGTACTCTTACGACGGAGCGTTTCCTGGAGAGCCTGCAGGCGGCCGGCTTCCCGGCGCCGGTGGCGGTCGAGCGTGACGCGTCCTATGCGCTGGGTGACCACACCCATGATTTCGAGGCCTGGGCGCTGGTCACCGCCGGCGAAATCACCATCGAGGTGGCTGGGGTCTGCACCCGATTTGCGGCTGGGCGTGCCTTCCGTCTGCCCGCAGGAACCCCGCACAAGGAATGGGCCGGTCCCGAGGGTGTCCGCTATTTAGCCGGCCGCAAGGAGCTTGCGCGATGAGCCCCTCCCGTCCCTTCAAGGTACTGGGTGTCCAGCAGATCGCCATCGGGGGCCCGAGCAAGGCCCGCCTGAGAACCCTGTGGGTCGACATGTTCGGTCTGGACGTCACCGGCAATTTCGTGAGCGAACGCGAGAACGTCGACGAGGACATCTGCGCGATCGGCGTGGGCCCCTTCAAGGTGGAAGTCGACCTGATGCAGCCGCTGGATCCCGAGAAGAAGCCTGCGGTGCACACGACCCCGCTCAATCATGTGGGCCTGTGGGTGGACGACCTGCCCACCGCGGTGCAGTGGCTGACCGCTCAGGGTGTTCGTTTCGCACCCGGCGGCATCCGCCGCGGTGCGGCGGGCTTTGATATCACCTTCATCCACCCCAAGGGCAACGAGGACTCGCCGATAGGCGGAGAGGGCGTGCTGATCGAGTTGGTGCAGGCGCCGCCGGAGGTGGTGAGGGCGTTTGCCGCGATGGCGGCAGGCTAAGACCCGTTAGCCTTTGCGCTGGGCCCGGGCACGCGCCAGGGCCGCCTCGATCACCGCCCGTTTGCGCGCTGCCTCGGCGCCCTCGGCGCCGTGGGTGTGGGCCGGCAGATCGGCCAGCTTGGCGCGGGCCTTGGCCTCCAGGCGCTCCTGCTGTTCGCGCGCGTCACGCGCCACGCGGGTCTGGTGCAAGGTGTAGCGCTCCAGGGCCACCTCGGCCTGCCGCGTTGACCAGGCGTCCCATCCCGTCCGCTCCCCCGAGACGTTCTCGAGCTGGATGCAATCCACCGGGCAGACCGGGACGCACAGCTCGCAGCCTGTACAGGCCGCTTCGATCACGGTGTGCATGCGCTTGTTGCTGCCGATGATGGCGTCGGTGGGGCAGGCCTTGATGCACAGGGTGCAGCCGATGCACCAGGCCTCGTCGATCACGGCGACGGTACGCGGACCCTCGACGCCATGGACCGGGTCCAGGGCCCTCACAGGCTGGCCGGTCAGGTCGGCCAGACGGCGGATGCCTTCGGCGCCGCCCGGCGGGCAGCGGTTGATGGCCGCGCCCTCGTCGGCCATCGCCTGCGCGTAGGCCGCGCAGTCGGGGTAGCCGCAGCGGGTGCACTGCGTCTGCGGCAGCACCGCATGCAGGCGGGCAGCCAGTGGGCTCACTCGGCGGGGGCAGCGGCCTCGGCGGTGCGGGGAGCGCGGGCCGGCTTGTCGGTCTCGTGAAACTTGCGGATGAACGCGCGCACTTCGGGGTAGACCCCCTCGCGCCAACGCCGTCCGCTGAAGATGCCGTAGTGACCGGCGCCCGGCACCTCGATGTGCTTCTGGCGCGCCTTGGGCACGTTGTGACACAGGGCATGGGCGGCTTCGGTCTGACCCGAGCCCGAGATGTCGTCCAGCTCGCCTTCCACCGTCAGGTGGGCGGTGGTGGTGATGTCTTGCGGACGTACGCGCTCGAGCTTGCCCTCGGGGCTGCGCACGTCCCAGGTGCCGTTGACGAGGCGAAACTCCTGGAACACCGTGCGGATGGTCTCCAGGTAGTAGTCGGCGTCCATGTCCAGAACGGCGTTGTATTCGTCGTAGAACTTGCGATGGGCTTCCGCGCTGGCCTCGTCACCCACGATCAGGTGCTTGAAGTAGTCGTAGTGGCTCGAGAGGTGACGGTCCGGGTTCATGGCCACGAAGCCGGTGTGCTGCAGGAAGCCGGGGTAGACGCGGCGGCCCGCGCCCGGGAAGTTCGGCGGCACGCGGTAGATCACGTTGCTCTCGAACCACTCGTAGCTCTTGTTCATCGCCAGGTTGTTCACCGCGGTGGGCGACTTGCGCGCGTCAATGGGGCCGCCCATCATGGTCATGGTCAGGGGCGTGGTCTCGCCGCGCGAGGCCATGAGCGAGATGCCCGCCAGCACCGGCACGGTGGGCTGGCACACGCTGATCACGTGGCAGTTGCCGTATCGGCCCTGCACGTGGCGGATGAACTCCTGCACGTAGTTCACGTAGTCGTCCAGGTGGAACTCGCCGTCCGCCAGGGGCACCATGCGCGCGTTCTTCCAGTCGGTGATGTAGACCTTGTGGTCCTGCAGCAGGGTCTGCACGGTGTCGCGTAGCAAGGTGGCGTAGTGGCCGGACAGGGGGGCGACCACCAGCACGGCGGGCTGCTTCTTCATGGCCTCCAGGCGGGCCGGGTCGTCGGTGAAGCGCTTGAAGCGGCGCAGCTCGCAGAAGGGCTTGTCCAGGGCCACGGTCTCGTGGATCACCACCTCGGCCCCGTCCACACGGACCGTCTTGATGCCGAACTCGGGTTTCTCGTAGTCCTTGCACAGGCGATACATCAGCTCGTAGCCCGCGGATACCCGCTGGGCCATCGGGTTCTGGGCCAAGGGCAGCAGCGGGTTGCTGTACAGCTTTGCCGCGGCCTGGGCGAAGTCCGCGAACGGTTCCATCAGGGAACGCTGGGCTTCGTAGATCTGGTAGAGCATGGTCCGATTCCGGTTGAGCGTAGCGGTCATTATCAGCGCCAAGCGCCTGAGTCAGACTTACTGGACGGCATCAATTGCTGCATTGCGGCAGTCCGGGAATTGTTCACGGCAGCCGTCGACTGACCGGTCTGACCACTGCATCAAAAAAGCCGCCCTAAGGCGGCTTTTGAATCCCAAAGAATTCATTTCGGGCGGGTCACACCACCTTGGCGATGGACTGGCAGACGTAGTCGATGTTCTTGGTGTTCAGGGCCGCGACGCACATGCGGCCGGTGTCGGTGCCGTACACGCCGAATTCGCTGCGCAGGCGGACCATCTGCTCCTTGGACAGGCCCGAGTAGCTGAACATGCCGATCTGGTCGGTGATGAAGGACATGTCCTGCTTCACGCCAGCGGCTTTCAGGCGCTCGACCAGGGCGCTGCGCATTTGCTTGATGCGCACGCGCATGCCGCCGAGTTCTTGCTCCCACAGAGCGCGCAGGGCGGGGGTGTTCAGGACGGTGGCCACCACGGTGCCGCCGTGGGTGGGCGGGTTGCTGTAGTTGGTGCGGATCATGATCTTGAGCTGCGAGAGCACGCGGTC
>CAZUKC010000147.1:0-4785 GCA_964620375.1 uncultured Ramlibacter sp.
GCAAAGGCGGCTACTTCTGAGTCGCTGGATCCAAGGAGACTTCGTCATGAACCATTCCACTTCTCGTCGCGCCCTGCTGGCGCTGGCCGCACTCGGGTCGATTTCACCCCACGCGTTCGCGCAGGCCGCCTGGCCAAACGGCCAACCGATCAAGATCATGGTGGGCTTTCCTGCGGGCGGCGCCTCGGACGTGATGGCGCGCATCATCGCCACCAAACTCGCGCAGGGCCTGGGCGTGTCGGTGGTGGTGGACAACCGCCCCGGTGCAGCCGGTACCTTGGCCGCATCCCTGACCGCCAAGTCCCCCGCCGACGGCTACACGCTGCTGCTCGCGTCGCCTACCGCCATCACGCTGGCGCCTTCGACGCTCGCGGGCAGGATCAACTATGACCCTGCCAAAGACTTCGCCCCTATCAGCATGGTGGCCCGCTACCCGCTGTTCCTGGTGGCCAATCCCAAGCTGGGCGTGAAGTCGGCCGCCGAGCTGGTGGCGCGTGCCAAGGCGTCGCCCGGCAAGATCAACTTCGGGTCGTTTGGCACCGTCACCAGTGGAGGACTGGCGGTGGAACAGGTCAAGCTCAAGACCGGGATCGACGTTCTGCATGTCCCCTTCAACGGCAGCGCCCCGGCCTTGCAGGCGCTGATGGGGGGTACGGTCGATGTGATGTTCGACACGGCCGTCACCGCACTTCCCAACATCCGCGCCGGACGGCTGGTCGGCCTGGGGGTGGCCAGTCCTGCACGCAGCCCGCTGGCCCCCGAGCTCCCCACGGTGGCGGAGGGCATTCCCGGCTTCGAGGCCGACAGCTGGAACGGATTGATGGCGCCAGCGGGCACCCCTCCGGCCATCGTGGCTCGCCTGCAGGCCGAGGTGGCGAAGTTCGTGCGCGAACCCGATGTCAAGGAGCGCTTCGCCACCTTGGGTGCCGACCCTGTGGGCAATACGACGGGCGAATTTGTGGAATTCTTGAAGACCGAGACCACCCACTACACCCGGCTGGTGCGAGAAGCCAAACTCAAGGTGGACTGATTCCCGCGGGGCGGGCGTTTACTTCCAGCGTACCGGCTCAATGTCCAGGGTGCGCTGGCCGTCCCCGAGCATCAGCACGCCCTCTTGCACCGTCGCCTGCAGTTGCATGGTGCGCGCGGCCAGGGTGGCCAGCTGCTGGCTGGTCTCGCTGGGGATGCGGAACACCTCGAGGTTGGACAGGCGCGTGAGCTTGCCCTCGATGCCGCGCCACCAGATGTCGGCCGCATGCGAGAAGCAATACAGCCGCACCCGATCGGCCTTGCCGCAGGCCTTGGCCAGGGGCTTGTCCTCGGGTTGGCCGATTTCCATCCACAGGCGCGCGCGGCCGGTGAAGTCGCGCAGCCAGACGTCGGGTTCGTCGGGGTCGGACAGGCCGGCACCAAAGGCCAGGGTGCCATCACCGCCGCAGGTGGACTGCAGTTCGTGTGCGTTCAGGGCCAGGGCGGCCAGGCGGATCATCATGCGTTCGTCGGTCTCGCTGGGGTGGCGGGCCAGCGTGAGCGCATGGTCGGCGTAGTAGCCGTGGTCGATATCGGCCAGCTGCACGCTGGCCTTGAAGATGGTGGACTTAAGCGCCATGAGATTGGCTGATACGAGAGTGCCTGGCAGATAGGATTCATGCCAGGGCTGCCGCGGAACCGGCTTCGCCGGGCCGCTGGCGGCGCCCCTTGGGGGGAGGCGCCGCAGGCGCTTCGGGGGGATGTCGCTTCACACTCTGCGGGCCAGGGTGGCGGCGAGCCCGGTGTAGTTCGCGGGCGTCATCGCCAGCAAACGTGTCTTCTCGGTCTCGGGAATTTCCAGAGAGCGAATCAGGACGTGCAGATCTTCGGGCCGCACGGTCTTACCGCGCGTGACCTCCTTGAGCTTCTCGTACGCGCCCTGCACGCCGTAACGGCGCATGACGGTCTGTATGGGCTCGGCCAGGACCTCCCAGGCCTGGTCCAGATCCTGGGCCAGCGCCTCGGCGTTGAGTTCGAGCTTGGACAGGCCCACGCCCATCGAGTGATACGCGAGCACCGAATAGCCTAGGGCCACGCCCATGTTGCGCAGCACGGTGGAATCGGTGAGGTCACGCTGCCAGCGCGAGATGGGCAGCTTCTCGGCCAGATGCCGCAGCAGCGCGTTGGCCAGGCCCAGGTTGCCTTCGGCGTTCTCGAAGTCGATGGGGTTGACCTTGTGCGGCATGGTGGACGAGCCGATCTCGCCCTCGCGCAGACGCTGCTTGAAATAGCCCAGGCTGATGTAGCCCCAGACGTCGCGGGCCCAGTCGATCAGGATGGTGTTGGTACGCGCGAGGGCATCGAACAGTTCGGCCATGTAGTCGTGCGGCTCGATCTGGATGCTGTAGGGCTGGAAGGTCAGGCCCAGGCCGAAGGGTTCGGGGGATTCGACCAGCTTGCGGCTGAAGGCTTCCCAGTCGAAGTCGGGCCAGGCCGCGAGGTGGGCGTTGTAGTTGCCCACCGCGCCGTTCATCTTGGCCAGCAGCTTCACGCTGGCGATGCGTTCGCGCGCAGCGGCCAGGCGCACGACCACGTTGGCCACTTCCTTGCCCACGGTGGTGGGGCTGGCGGTCTGGCCGTGGGTGCGACTGAGCATGGGCACGTCGGCGTAGGCGTGGGCCATCTCGCGCAGCTTGGCGATGATGCCGTCCAGCGTGGGCAGGATCACCTCTTCGCGTGCAGCCTTGAGCTGCAGGGCGTGGCTGGTGTTGTTGATGTCCTCGCTGGTGCAGGCGAAGTGCACGAATTCGGCGGCGGCGCGCAGTTCGGGGCGTGCCTCGAACTTGGACTTGATCCAGTACTCCACCGCCTTGACGTCGTGGTTGGTGGTTTTCTCGATGTCCTTGATGGCGCTGGCGTCGGCCTCGGAAAAGTTTTTCACCAAGCCGAGCAAGTAAGTGCGCGCACCCGAAGAAAGCGGCTTGAATTCTGCAAATCCGGCATCGGACAGGGCAATGAACCAGCAGATCTCGACCTGCACGCGCTTGTGCATGAAGCCCATTTCGCTCATGAGCGGACGCAGCAGCGCCAGGCGCGCGGCGTAGCGGCCGTCCAGCGGGGACAGCGCGGCGATGGTGGAAAGCGTCATGTCGGCAATTGTAGGTGTCCCCCATGGGACTCCTGCTGGGCGGCAGGGCTTCGACCTAAAATGCGCGGCCTAACTCGCGAATGACCGGAAAGCCCTGCCCATGAAACTGATCGGAGCCATCAGCAGCCCCTACGTGCGCAAGGTGCGCATTGTGATGTCCGAGAAGAAGCTGGATTACCAGCTGGTGCTCGAGGACGTCTGGAGCGCCGACACCGCCATCATGCAGTCCAACCCCCTGGGCAAGGTGCCTTGTCTGGTGATGGAGGGCGGCGAGGCGCTGTTCGATTCGCGGGTCATCGTCGAATACCTGGACACACTCTCGCCGGTGGGCAAGCTGATTCCGCCGGTGGGCCGCGAGCGTGCCGAGGTCAAGACCTGGGAGGCCCTGGCCGATGGCGTGCTGGACGCCCTGATCCTGGCGCGCCTGGAGCAGCACTGGGCCGGGCGCAAGGCCGCCGAGCGCAGCCAGGCCTGGATCGACCGCCAGTTGGACAAGACCCATGCCAGCCTCAAGGCCATGAGCCTGGGCCTGGGGGACAAGGCGTTTTGCGCAGGCATCCACCTGACCCTGGCCGACATCGCGGTGGGCTGCACCCTGGGGTACCTGGATTTCCGCTTCCCTCAGATCGACTGGCGCGCACCCTACCCCAACCTCGCGCGCCTGTACGACAAGCTGATGCAGCGCGCCAGCTTCATCGAGTCCAAGCCGGCTTGAGCGGTCTTGCGGGCCGTTCGGCCTGTGGGGGCCTTAGAGCCCGGTGATGCGACGCACCGCCGCCTGATAGAGCCGAAACGGCAAGAGGCTCAGGAACTTCACGCCCAGCGTGAAGCGCTTGGGAAAGTGAATCTCGAAACGGCCTTCGCGCCACCCTTGCAGGATGGCCTCGGCCGCCTGCTGCGGCGAGATCAGGGCCGGCATCTCGAACTCGTTTTGTGCGGTCAGCGGCGTTTCCACAAAGCCGGGGTTGATCAGGCTCACGCCGATGCCGTGGTCCTGCAGGTCGATGTACAGCGTCTCGGCCAGATTGATCAGGGCCGCCTTGGTCGGGCCGTAGGCCAGCCCGTTGGGCAGGCCGCGGTAGCCGGCGACGCTGCTCACCAGGCTGATGTGACCGCTGCCACGCGCCAGCATCGGGGGCAGGACGGCGGCCAGCAGGTGCAGCGCGCCGGTGTAGTTCACCTGCTCGTGCCGCAGCATCTCCTGCAGGTCGAAGTCCTTGGCGCGCAGGGCGCGGTAGTGGCCCGCGCAGTAGACCGCGCAGTCGATGCCGCCACCTTGCACGAGTTCCTGGGCGATGCGCGCCACGGCCTGGGGGTCGGTGGCGTCTACCGGGCGGGCCAGTGCGCCGGGGTGGCCGGCCACGAAGGCCTGCAGGGCGGCCTCGCCGCGGGCCGAGACGATGACGTGCGCGCCCTGCGCATGCAGGGCCTGGGCGACGGCGCGGCCGATGCCGGTGGAAGCCCCCAGCAGCCAGACGCGCCGGCCAGCCCAGTCGGCCATCGGGGGGTTCAGCGGCGCGAACCAGCGCCGCCGCCTCGGGGCAGGCGAGGGCGCCGGCGGTTGCAGGTGAAATTCGTTCATCGTTTGGTGAAGGACAGCGTCACTTCCCCGAGGGTGATGCCGAACTTGCTCATGGTGGCGCGATTGAGCAGCACCTTCTCGGACA
>CAZUKC010000148.1:0-4762 GCA_964620375.1 uncultured Ramlibacter sp.
TGAGGTTTTCGTCCACGCCGCGCTCGGCATGCACCCGGTAGAAGCCGCCCACCACGTAGCGGTCCATCATGTAGACCACCGGCTCGGCCACCGCCGCATTGATCTGCTCGTGGGTGATCACGCCTTCCTGGATGATGACCTCGCTGACCTGCTGGCCGTCCTTGATGACGTCCATCTTGTTGCGGGTCTTGCGATTGAGGTGCTCCAGGTCCTTGACGTCGCGCACGGTCATGATGCCCATGCCGTAGGTGCCGTTGTCGGCCTTGACCACGACGAAGGGCTTTTCGTTGATGCCGTATTCCTTGTACTTGCGGCGTACCTTGGTGAGCAGGGCGTCGACGTTCTCGGTCAGGCACTCCATGCCGGTGCCCTCGGCGAAGTTGACCTCGCCGCAGCGGTTGAACATGGGGTTGATCAGCCAGGGGTCGATGCCCAGAAGCTTGCCGAAACGCTTGGATACCTCTTCGTAGCTCTCGAAATGGCGACTCTTGCGGCGCACGCTCCAGCCGGCGTGCAGGGGCGGCAGCAGGAACTGCTCGTGCAGGTCCTCCAGGATGCCGGGGGCGCCGGCCGACAGGTCGTTGTTCAGGAGGATGGTGCAGGGATCAAAGTCCTTGAGCCCCAGGCGGTACTTGCTGCGCACCACCGGCTCCAGGGTGACGGACTCGCCGCCGGGCAGGTCGACGGTGGTGGACTCGGTGATGTCCGGACTGATCGAGCCGATGCGCACGTTCAGGCCCGCCATGTGGAAGATCCGCTGCAGCTGGGCCAGGTTGGCGAGGTAGAAGGTGTTGCGGGTGTGGTTCTCGGGGATGACCAGCAGGTTCTTGGCCTCAGGGCAGATCTTCTCGATGGCCGCCATGGCCGCCTGCACCGCCAGGGGCAGCATCTCGGGCGTGAGGTTGTTCCAGCCCCCGGGGAAGAGGTTGGTGTCCACCGGGGCCAGCTTGAAGCCGGCATTGCGGATGTCGACCGAGCTGTAGAACGGCGGGGTGTGCTCCATCCACTCCAGCCGGAACCAGCGCTCGATGGCGGGCATGGACTCGAGGATGCGCTGCTCGAGTTCGTCGATGGGGCCGGTCAGGGCCGTGATGAGATGAGGAACCATGCAGCCTTCGGGCGGGGGGAAGCCAGGATCACAGCCCGAGATTGTAGGAGGCGCCGCCACCGGGGGGCCGGGGCGGGCCGCGCCCCGTTCAGGTACGCACTTCGCCTTCGCCCAACACCACCCACTTCAGGGAGGTCAGGCCCTCGATGCCCACCGGACCGCGGGCATGGAACTTGTCGGTGCTGATGCCGATCTCGGCGCCCAGACCGTACTCGAAACCGTCAGCGAAGCGTGTGCTCGCATTCACCATGACGCTCGCCGAATCGACCTCGCGCAGAAAACGCTGGGCGTGCACATGGTCGCGGGTAAGGATGGCGTCGGTGTGGTGGCTGCCGTAGCGGTTGATGTGGGCAATGGCCTCGTCCAGGCCCTCCACCACCTTCACGCTGATGATGGGCGCGAGGTATTCCTCGGACCAGTCCTGCTCGGTGGCCTCCACCACCTTCGCGCCAGGCACACCGGCCAGCAGCGCCTTGGCGGCCGGGTCGCAGCGCATCTCGACGCCCTTGGCAGCAAAGACGGCGCCGATCCGGGGCAGAAACTGCGCCGCCACGCCGCGGGCCACCAGCAGGCCCTCGCTGGCATTGCAGGGGCTGTACTTCTGGGTCTTGGCGTTGTCGGTGACCTTCACCGCCATCTCGAGGTCGCAGGGGTCGTCCACATAGGTGTGGCAATTGCCGTCCAGGTGCTTGATCACGGGCACCTTGGCCTCACGGCTGATGCGCTCGATCAGGCCCTTGCCGCCGCGGGGGATGACCACGTCCACGAACTCGGGCATGGCGATCAGGTGGCCCACCGCCTCGCGGTCGGTGGTGGGCACCAGTTGCACTGCCTCGGCGGGCAGACCGGCGTCGCGCAGGGCCTGCTGCACCAGCCGGGCCAGCGCCTTGTTGGACTCGATGGCCTCGGAGCCGCCGCGCAGGATGCAGGCGTTGCCGCTCTTGATGGACAGGCTGGCCGCCTCGATGGTGACGTTGGGCCGGCTCTCGAAGATCATGCCGAACACGCCAATGGGCACGCGCATCTGGCCCACGCGGATGCCACTGGGCTGCTGCTTCATGCCCAGGATCTCGCCGATCACGTCGGGCATGGCGGCGAGTTGCTCACAGCCCTCGGCCACGGTGGCGATCACCTGGGGCGTCAGGCGCAGGCGGTCGACCATGGGCGCAGCCAGACCGGCGGCGGTGGCGCGCTCGATGTCCCGGGCGTTGTCGGCCGCCAGGGCCTGCACGTTCTCGCGCAGCAGCGCGGCCAGCCGGCGCAGGGCGCGGGACTTGGTGGCGGCATCGGCACGGGCCATGGCGGTGCTGGCCTGGCGTGCCTGGCGGCCCAGGGCGTGCATGGCGTGTGCAACGGTGCCGGCCCCCTCGGGCGCGGCGGCATCTCGGGCATTCATCCTGCGATTTTCGCACGCGCCGCCGGGGCTGCCGGCGGTGCAGCGCAGGCCTGGCACAGGGCCTGGGCCAGGCGGTGCAGGGCCTGCCAGCCCGAGGCGGGCCAGTCGGGGGACTTCAGCCCCTTGGCGATGCCGTCCACCACGTGCGACGCGTGCAGCAGTTCATCGAGCACCGTGGCCGACAGCCGCGGCAGGACACGCTCGAACAGACGCTCCTTCTGGCCCCAGACCCGCTGCTCGCGCAGCGCCATGGGCAGGGGCCGTCCGGCGTCCAGCGCTTCGCGTACGCGCCGCAGGGCGCGGATATCCTCGGACAGGGTGTAGTGCACCAGCACCTCGGCCACGCCCTCGGCCTGCAGCCCGTCGAGCATGCGCTGCACCCGGACCGACTGGCCGGCCAGCACCGCGTCGGAAAGCTTGAACACGTCATAGCGCGCCACGTCCAGCACCGCCGCCTCGACCTGGTCGAAGCCCAGCTCGCCCTGCGGATACAGCAGGGCCAGCTTCTGCAGTTCCTGATGCGCCGCCAGCAGATTGCCCTCGACCCGGTCGGCGAAGAACTGCAAGGTGCGCTGGCCTTCCTCGCCCCCCACCACCCGCTGGCCCTGACGCGCCAGACGGGCGGCGATCCACTGCGGCAGCTGCGCGCGTTCGACGGGATCGACCCTGACCGTGACACCGAAGCTCTCGAGCGCGCCGAACCAGGCGCCCTGCATCGTCATGCGGTCCAGGCGGGGCAGCAGCACCAGGGTCAGCGTGCTGTCGTTGCCTTGGGCTTGCTCGGCCACCTGCTGCAGCGCGGTGCTGCCGTCCTTTCCGGGCTTGCCCGAGGGAATTCGGAGCTCGACGATCTGCCGGTCGGCAAAGAGGCTCAGGGACCCGCCCGCGGCCAGCACCGGGCTCCAGTCGAAGTGGGCGCCCGCGACGGTGTGCACGCTGCGCTCGGTATAGCCCTGCTGGCGGGCCACGGCGCGGATCGCGTCGGCCGCCTCCTGCACCAGCAGCGGCTCGTCGCCGTGCAGGGTGTAGAGCGATCGCAGGCCCTTCTGGAGGTGAGCCTCGAGCTGGGCGGGGGCCAGTTGCATGGGCGTAGGGTTCAGCGGACCCGTACGACCGCCAGGCGGCGCATCAGCTGCTGGACCAGGTCGGACTGCATGTCACGGTACAGCAGTGCCTCTTCGCTTTCCTTGGCCAGGGCCTGCGATTCGTTGTAACTGACGTCGCGTTGCTGCAGCAGGTCGGTCTCGGGGATGAGGTCCACGCCATCGGGCGTGAACAGTCGCATCCGCAAGGCGATGCGCAGCTGCAGCTCGCGCACCTGGCCGGCGGCGCTGCGGCCGACGATCACGCGCTGGCGTTGCTCGCCCTGCAGGTCGAGGATGACGTCGGCCCGATCGCGCGGCTGGCGCTCGTCCAGGACCCGCACGCCGGCGCCTTCCAGGGCCGGCCGCAGCTCCTGGGCGACCGGGCCAGAACCGACCAGCGCCAGCGTTCGGAAGCGGAAGGTGTAGGAGCCGCGCAGCCGGAACCCGCAACCGGTCACGGAGCCCACCAGGGCCAATGTGACCAGACCAGCGAGGGGAGAGAACAGGTGACGGCGCTGCATACCGACCTCAGATGACGACGTTGACCAGGCGGCCCGGCACGACGATCACCTTCTTCGGCGGCGCGCCTTCAGCGAACTTGGTGTACGCCTCGCTGGCCAGGGCCAGGGTCTCGATCTGCTCACGACTGGCGCCGGCCGGCACCCGGACCGCGCCGCGCAGCTTGCCATTGACCTGCAGCACCAGCTCGATCTCGTCCTGCACCAGGGCCGATTCGTCGGCGCGCGGCCAGGGCGCATCGATCAGGTCGCCATGGAGGGCGGCGTAGCCCAGGGCCTGCCACAGGCCGTGCGTGAGGTGCGGCGTGACCGGATAGAGCACGCGCAGCAGAATGCCCAGGCCCTCGGCCAGCGCGGCATCGGCGCCGGGCTCGGACGTGGCCTTGAAGTCTTCCAGGGCGTTGAGCATCTTCATGGCGCCGGAGACCACGGTGTTGTACTGCATGCGCACGTAGTCGTAGTCGACCTGACGCAGCACGGTGTGGATCTCCAGGCGCAGGGCCTTGACCGACTTGCCAAAGCCGCCGGCCTGGGCCACCGCCTGACTGCGCGAGGCCACCGACACGTCGCCGCCGAGCTTGAGCCCGAAGTTCCAGACGCGGCGCAGGAAACGGTAGCTGCCTTCGAGCGCGGCGTCGTTCCACTCCAGCGTGGC
>CAZUKC010000149.1:0-1827 GCA_964620375.1 uncultured Ramlibacter sp.
GCCCGGCAGGCGAGGGCCAGCTTTTTCGAATCCATCGGCGTCAACCTCGCCTAAAACCGGCCCTGAAGAAAGCCGATTTCCCGATTCCGGTCGGCGAACCCGATTCCGGCCCGAAATCACCGTATCCGCACCGAGACCGTCCGATCGCCGGCCCCCACAGGCACGCGCTGCTCCCGCCCTCCGGGCCAACGGACGCGCACCTCGGCCGCGGGACGGGGCAACGCGAGCACCGGAACCCAATCGTCTTGCCCTCCGGACCCGGAACCGGCCATCACCGTCTTGACCGGACTCTCGGTGCCATCGGCATACCGGAGGCGCACCTGCGCACCGATCCCCGAGGGGTTGGTGAGCGGCCCCTGAAGCCGGATCCGCAGCCCCGGGTTCGCGCGCGTGTTGCGATACAACCGGGTGGCGCCTTGGTTCACTCCAAGCGCCAAATCCAACCGCCCGTCCTGATCCAGATCCAGGATGGCCACCCCGCGTTGGTCTCCCTCGGAGTGGATGCCTGATTCGGCGATGGGCACCGCCCGGAAATCACCCTGCCCGTCGCCCTTCAGGCACAGCCCACGACCGGAGTCGTCGCGACTGATCGGACCGATGCGCTCGGTGCGGTTCTGGGCCAGCACCAGATCCTCGAACCCGTCACCATCCAGATCGGCCACTCCGAGTCCCATCACCGGCGACTCCTGGGCCTCCCGGGGCAACGCACGACGCTCAAACCGCCCTCCTCGATTGAGGAACACGGCCGATTCCAACCCGGCCACCGTGTTCCGGCGCACCCCACCAGGACGCCCCTCCAGAATCGCCGATTCGGTCGCCTCGCCAAAGGCCCGATGCGTCGGCCACCGCTGGGGCAGATCGGGCAACACCGTGGCCAGCCAGTTCCGGTCGCGGAACGGGCGCCAGACCCCCTGATGTTCCCAGACCTCGATCACCTGCCAGGCGCCCTCGCCCAGCCACTCACCGGACACCAGCGCCATGCGGGCCGGTTGGCGTGTTAAACGGAGAGGGGGGGGAGGGGGGGATTTTCCGGAGGGGGGGGTGTTTTCTGGGGGACGGTGCGGCCAGCCTGACCAGCCGCACCATGCGGATCAGCCAGCGATGCCCAGCCTGCGCAGCCTGTCCGCGATCTCCTGCTCGATCTGCGCGGTGCTGCGGTCGGTCTTGTCGGTCACCTCGACCTTGTCGGTGAACACGCCCGCCGCCTTCGCCAGAAGCTCCGCCGCCCTGATCTTTGAAGCGTCGGTGTCGGCGGACAGCATCATGCGCCGGAACACGTCAACAGCGGCTGCTGCGTCCGAGGATGCCAACATGCGCAGTTGCTGGGCTTTTTCGTCCGAAATCTGCCGCATCCTTGCGGAAACCTTGCCGTCGGCAAACAGCCTGCAAGCTGCCTCGTGGATGGTCTTGTCCGACATCCCGGAGGCGTCATAGGCGGCACGGTAGGCATCGGACAGGCACAGGCCAGACGCGACCCCATCGCAGAACCTCATCTGCTTGTCTGTCAGGCCAGTGGCCGGATCAGGTGCTGACCTCACCCTCTTCCTGACACCCTCACCCTTCCCTTTGGTGGTCCCTGTGTCTGGTGCCTCTGTATCAGGGACAAGGCGCAGGTGTCGCTTCGCTCGGGACGGGCGCGAGGCATCGGGGGCGGGCGCGATCCCGGCGGGGGTCTGGTCGTCATCGGTCGGCTGGTCGGTCATCTGTTCGATCCTCTGTGTGCAGGCATCGGTGCCTGTGATCATGGGGGCAGGATAGCAGGCAAGATGTTCCATTGCACTAATCGACGGGCAGGGTGTCGCCTGACGGCTCGGATCGGGCGCGATC
>CAZUKC010000149.1:1927-4649 GCA_964620375.1 uncultured Ramlibacter sp.
CCGATGCGGGAATCAGCCTGCGCCTCCGCCATTCGGTTGAACGCCCTTTGAAATCAATAACTTGACCCCGATTTTCTGGCAGTTTTCTGGGGTGTTTTCATGAGCTGGGAAACGGGCTTCGCCTTCTGGTTGCATCGATCTGTGGCCGAAGTGTCACGCTTTGACCGTCTACGGACAAAAAATGCATCCCCCGGACTAGATGGCCCATTGTGGCCTATTGACAGTCAGACTGACAAACCGCATCTATGGCCCCACCACAGACTACCCGACGACGACGAAGCAGCCCGCGCTTTCCAGCCCCAGCCGCCACAGTCGCCCGTCACCGCTCTTTGACATCGCAGGAACAGTACGCACCCCTTAGCCGCGAGGCGATGATGGGGGCGGGGGGTAGCCCCCCGACAGCGTGAAACATTCGACCACGCCCTAGTTGGGCTGGCCCGATCCGCAGGACCGCATCCGAGACTGACACCTCGCCACATGGCGAGACGCAGGCAAAGCAGGATGTGCCGATGGCGGTGAAGGGGCGTGGTACCAGCCCGTGGATGCGGGACATGAGGACACACGCTGGAACAGTAGAAAGTGCAGTAGAACTTTTTCTGCGGCCCCCGGCTATGGGGCTGCATCGATGGTTCAACTGAGGAGAAAACCAATGCTGACGACCGAAATGATCAACGCCGCCGCCGCTGAATGCATCTGCCAAAGCGGCCCCCGCAAGGGCCTATTCAAGAAGACCTGCCCCCCGATGGGGACGCTGGCCGCTGCCTACTGGCAGGGTGCCATGATGGTGCTTAACCCCCACAAGGTGAGCATCGGGCAGATCATCTTCTTCACGCCCGAGCAGCACGAACTTTACGATGCCGTCGTGGCCGAGATGGACAAGATCAAAGCCCGCCGCAAAGCAGCCTGATGTATCGGTGTCCTGCCCCGTGTGGGCAGGCATCCCATGCACCAGCATGTCAACCAAAGGAACACACAATGGCACTCTTCCAACCTCGCGTGGACATCCACAGCCTATCCACGGAAGCCCGCGCATCGCTCCAGCCGGGGCAGCACATCATGGCCGGGATCGGCGGCCCCAAGGGGGTCTATCTGGGCCAGAAGCGCGGCGGGTCCGATGTCGCAGCGTGGTCCGAGAACGCCAAGGGCCACAAGCTGGGCTACTCTGGGTACCTGAGCGCCCTTCGCGCCTACGCCAAGAATTGAGGGCAGCCCGATGTCCAGACTGGAACGCGACCAGCGCGTCTTCGCCACCGAGCAGGAGGCGAGGGCATACGCCGCAGATTTCGACAAGAGGATGTGGGCCTATGACGGCCTGTCCCGTGTCTACCAGCGCGGCGACCAGTGGATCGTGGACACGACGTGCCGCGATAGCTGCGACTGACCCTCTAGCCTGCGCCTCGGACAGGGGCGCAGCGTAGAGTGCCAGTGATCAACCCAACCCAACAGGAGGAACCCATGTCCCAGTATCTGCGCGACCTGCGCGACCACGACCTCGCGTCCTACGGCGTCCGCAAGGCCGTCTCGCTGCCCGCTCTGCCGTTCTGAGGTGCCGCGATGGAACGCTACATGATCCAGATCGGCCATGACTGGCAGGGCGATGCGTACTGGTCGGTCTATGACCGCGACCTGCGCCTGACGGTCTGCCGCTACTACACCCGCGCCGAGGCCGAGGCCTTCGTCGCCAACCCCAGCCTGTGAGGAGATCGACCCATGCTGATGAACCCCGTGATCAACCTGAACGGCAGCAGCCGCGAGGCACTATGCCGCGACCGCATGGTGGCCCGGAACGCCATCCTTGACGCGATGAAGGCGCTGCAAGAGACCGCGCCGCACGGTCGCGACTATTTCGACCATGACACATGGGCGGCGGATCGCGCCGTCTATGTCCAGCGGTTCGCCGCACTGGACGCCATCGCCAATGCCCTGATGGAGGAGGCGCTGGCGATCATGGCATGATCCCCCGGCAGGGGGCGGGATCACCGCCCCTTGCACTCGCCAGCGTATCAGCGGACAGCCTGCGGGCTGTCCTCTCATGCTCTGGGTCCGCAGCAGGAAGAAGTGACCCCATCAACAGGAGACCACCATGTCCAACGCCATCATCGACGCCGCCGTCTTCGCCGAAATCGCCGCTCACGAGAAGGCCATCGAGAGCTTCAAGGGCGAGGCGAAGGAGCGCACCGCCGCCGCCAACGGCGAGAAGATCACCGCCTACTCCTCGCTGATCGCCAGCCTGTCCAGCCAGAAGCTGGTCAAGGGCAACCTGCCCCGCGCCGTGTCCAAGCAGGTCTACAAGGGCCTGATCGAAGATGCGGGCGTCAAAGAGGCCAGCGCCAAGCGTTACGTCGAGAACTCGGTCGGCGCGATCCGCGTCCTCGACATTCCGTCGCAAGCGACCCCGTCGCTGGTCAAGGATATCCTGCTGGCAGAGAACATCGACAGCGAGAACAAGCTGGCGAAGCGGGTGTCGGGCGAGACCGACAAAGACCCGATGCAGGCGCTGGCCGAGACGCTGGTCGGCAAGTTCACCTCCCGCAAGGATGAGGCTGGCAACCGTGTGCAGGGCGTGTTCAAGCCCAGCAAGTTCGAGCAGGAAGACTGGGATCGGTTCGAGGATGCGGTGCGCGAACTGAAGGCTGCCCGCGCCGCCGCGCAGGACGCCGCGCAGCAGGCCGAGGCTGACGCCCAGCGGGCCAACGAGCTTGCCAACGAGGTCTTCAACAGC
>CAZUKC010000150.1:0-4619 GCA_964620375.1 uncultured Ramlibacter sp.
ATCGTCTCGCGCTGCACGCGCTCGGCCTGCGCGGGGGTCAGGCTCGCCATCCAGGGCGAGGCTTCTAGAAACTTGCGAAGCGGTTCGGAATTCACTTCTGGCCCAGGGTCGGGTGGGGGGACGATTCTGCACCCGCCGCTCGAGGTACGGGTTAACCCTGAACGGGTAGGTCGGTCAATTGGTGCGCGAAGGACAGTATCGCGCGCGCGCTCCCCGTAGATTGAGGGACATGACTGCACCGAATTTCGACGCCCAGGAGCGGCGCGATCCCGCGCAACGCGAAGCGGCCCTGATGGCCGCCCTTTCCCGACAAGTCGCCCACGCCCAGGCCCATGCGCCGGCCCAGGCCGAGCGCCTGCGCGGGGTGGATGCGCGCGCCGTCACCAGCCGTGAGGCCCTGGCCCAGTTGCCTGTGCTTCGCAAGGGCGAGCTGCTTGAGGCGCAGCAGGCGCAGCGGGGTGTCGAGCCCTTTGCCGGCTTCTCGGCCAGCGGCTGGCGCGGCCTGAAGACGCCGCGCCGCGCGCGGCGCGTGTTCCAGTCCCCCGGGCCCTTGTACGAGCCGCAGGGCCAGGACCTCGATTTCTTCCGCATGGCGCGCGCCATGCATGCGGCCGGTTTCGTCGAAGGCGACTTGATCCACAACGGCTTCAGCTACCACCTCACCCCCGCCGGGATGATGATGGAAGGCGGTGCCTTCACGATCGGCTGCACCGTGTTCCCGGGCGGTGTGGGCAACACCGAGCTGCAGTTGGCGGCGATGGCCGATCTGCGTCCGCACGCGTTCGCCGGCACGCCCAGCTTCCTGAAGATCCTGCTGGAGGCGGCGCAGGCCAAGGGCATGACGCTGTCGGTGACCAAAGCGCTGTTTAGCGGCGAGGCCTTTCCGCCTTCGCTGCGGGATTGGATGCGTGAGCGCGGCGTCGAGGGCTACCAGTGCTATGCGACGGCCGACGTCGGCCTGATCGCCTACGAGACCGCCGCGCGCGAAGGCCTGGTGCTGGACGAGGACGTGATCGTGGAGATCGTGCGCCCCGGCACTGGCGAGCCGGTGCCCGAGGGCGAAATCGGCGAGGTGGTGGTGACGGCGTTGGACGAGGACTATCCCCTGATTCGTTTTGGCACCGGCGACCTCAGCGCGATGCTGCCCGGACACTGCCCCACAGGCCGCACCAACACCCGCATTCGCGGCTGGCTGGGGCGCGCCGACCAGACCACCAAGATCCGCGGCATGTTCGTGCACCCCGGGCAGGTGGCCGAGGTGGCGCGCCGCCACCCGGGCGTGGGCCGGGTGCGCCTGGTGGTGGAGGGCACCATCGGCGACGAGCGCATGGTGCTGCACGCCGAGACCGCCGCGCCCTCCGCGCAACTGGCCGAACAGATGGTGGCCAGCGTGCGCGACGTCACCAAGCTGCGCGGCGAGGTGACGCTGGTGGCGCCCGGATCTCTGGCGGCGGATGGCAAGGTGATTGACGATCAGCGTAGTTACAAATAGCGCAACCCGGCGGACGCAAAGCGGCAATACCCGACTAACGCACCCGCCCTCTTAAATGTCTCATTGACAGGACATTAGGAGCGAATCACGATCCGGCGCGTGAATGAGCCACGCGTCAATCTGCCGCTGCCCAAGTACCACCGGGTCTACCTCGTGCTGCGCCAGCAGCTCGACGAAGGCCGTTTCGCCGACGGCGTGCCGGGCGAACTGGCGCTGATGGAGTCCTTCGGCGTATCACGCGTGACGGTGCGCCGCGCCCTCGAGCAACTGGCCAGCGAGGGCCGGATCACCCGCCACCCGGGGCGCGCCACCTTGCCCACACGATCCCGGCCGGTCGAAGGCGCCGCAGAAGCGAACGCACCCTCCCACACCCGCCTGTCCGGCCTGCTCGAAAACCTGGTCAGCATGGGCCTGCGCACTTCGGTGGACGTCATGTCCCTGGAGACGCTGGCCGCTTCCGATTCGGTCGCCCAGGCCCTGGACATCCCGCTGGGCGGCCTGGTGCAAAAGGCAGTGCGCGTGCGCAGTACCCGCGAAGGCCCGCTCTCGCGCATGACCACCTGGGTCCCCCTGTCCGTGGCGCGTCCCTTCACCCGCCGTGAACTGGTCAAGAAACCGATCCTGCTGCTGCTTGAAGAGGCGGGCGTCTCCGTCGGCCGCGCGCAGCAGACCCTTACCGCCGTCCTGGCCGATGCTGAATCGGCCCACCAGCTGGACGTTCCGATCGGCGGCCCGCTGCTGGCGGTGCGCCGCCTGATCTACGACCAACAAGACCGCCCGGTGCAGTGGCTGCATGGCCTGTACCGACCGGACCGCTACGAATACCAGATGCAGCTCTCACGCGTGGGCGGCATCGACGCCAAAGTTTGGGTCAGTAAAGAGTTGTCAGCTCAGTTTCACTAATGAAGGAGAACACCATGAGCACTCGTCGCCACTTCATCTCGCAAACCGCCGCTGGCGCCACCGCGCTGGCCTTCCCCCTGGTGGGCGGGGCGCAGCCCCGTTCGATCAAGGTGGGCGTGCTGCACCCGGTCACCGGGGCGCTGGCCTACTCTGGGCAGCAGTGCCGCCTGGGCGCCGAGCTGGCCATCGAGGACATCAACCGCACCGGCATCAAGTCGCTGGGCGGCGCCAAGATCGAGCCGCTGCTGGCCGACGCGCAGTCCACCCCGCAGGCCGGCGTGGCCGAGATCGAGAAGATCAACGAAGCGGGCGCCAGCGCAGTGGTCGGTGCCTTCGCCTCCGCCATCTGCCTGGCCACCACGCAGGCCGCCGCCAAGTACAACCTGCCGCACGTGGTGGACGTGGGCGTGGCCGACCAGATCGTCGAGCGTGGTCTGAAGAACACCTTCCGCTTCGGCCCGGGCTACCGCAAGTGCGCCGAGGTGGCCGTGGCCAACCTGCATGTGCTCAATACCGCAGCCGGCAAGCCCGCCCGTACCGTGATGATCATTCACGAGGAGTCGCTGTTCGGCACCGGCACCGCCAACCTGCTCTCGCGCGAGCTGCCTGGCTACGGCTACGAAGTGCGCGAGGTGATCAAGCACGCCAACCCGACCCGCGACTTCAACAACATCGTGCTGCGCATGAAGGCGGTGAACCCGGACATCGTGATCCCCGCCAACTACTACAACGAGTACGCGCTGCTGGTGCGAACCATGCGCCAGCAGAAGGTCACCCCCAAGGCGATCTACTCGGTGCTCGGTGGGGCCGCCTCGCAGTACAAGTTCGTCAAGGAATTCCCGGAGGCCTCCAACGGCATCATCGACTGCAACCACTGGTTCAACCCGCGTGACAAGCGCAGCGCCGACCTGCGCAAGCGCGTCGAGGCCAAGGGCCAGTTCTTCAGCTACGAAGTGTTCATGACCTATACGGCCATGCGCCTGCTGGGGGATGCGATTGAGCGTGCCAAGTCCACCGACCGCGCCGCCATCATCGCGGCGCTGGAGTCCAGCACCTTCACTGACCACATCATGCCGTACGGCACCACCAAGTTCGTCAACGGACAGAACACCGGTGCCCAGCCCCTGATGACGCAGGTGCAGAAGAACGACATCAAGGTGATCATCCCGCGTGATTTCCGCGAGGTCGAGCCGATCTTCCCGCTCAAGGCCTGATCGGGGAAACGCCCTTCTGCGGTGTTCACCGCCAGCGAGATGTTCGAACTTTCCATCCTGTTCCCCGCAGTCCTGAACGGGCTGACCACCGGCGCGGTGTACGCGCTGGTGGCCCTGGGGCTGACGCTGATCTACGGCGTGCTGCACATCATCAATTTCGCGCATGGCGCGGCGCTGATGATGGCCCTGTACGGCGTGTACTTCCTGCGTCAGTCCCTGGGCATTGATCCCTACCTCGCCTTGCCGCTGATGGTGGTGGCCATGTTCGTGGCCGGCTACCTGCTGCAGCGGGGGGTGATCGAGCGGGCCAGTCACGGGAAGGACGAAAACATCCTGCTGGTGACCCTGGGCATCTCCATCGTGCTGGAGAACGTGGCGCTGCTCGCGTTTCGCTCCGACACGCGCACCATCGACACCGCCTACACGCTGAGTACGGTGCCGATCGCCGGCGCCATGATCGCCCTGCCCAAGGTGGTGGCCTTCGGCGGCGCGGTGCTGGCCTCGGCGGTGCTGCTGTGGATCATGGCCCGCACCGACCTGGGCCGTGCCATCCGCGCGGTGGCCAAGGAAAAGCAGGGTGCACGCCTCATGGGGATCAACGTGGAACACGTGTACGCCATGAGCTTCGGCATCGGCCTGGCCTGTCTGGGCGCCGCGGCCTGCTTCCTGCTGCCCGCCTATTACGTGAACCCGCAGGTGGGTAACGGCTTCGTGCTGGTGGCCTTCACCATCGTGGTGCTGGGAGGCATGGGCAGCTTCGCGGGGGCCTTGCTCGGCGGCTTTCTGATCGGAGTCGTCGAGTCGCTGGGTGGCCTGTGGTTTGGTGAATCGCTGGGGCAGATCGGCATCTTCCTGATCTTCATCGCAGTGCTGCTGCTGCGCCCGCAGGGTCTGTTCGGGGCCAAGGCATGAAAAAGGACCTGACCCTGATCGCGCTGTTCGCGCTGCTGGTGGCCTGCGTGCCCCTGGTCACGTCCTCGGGCGTGGTCCTGAATTTCGTGATGATGGTG
>CAZUKC010000151.1:0-4596 GCA_964620375.1 uncultured Ramlibacter sp.
GTACCAGCGCATGCAGACGCACGCCGTGCTCGGCGGGCGCCTCTTCGCCGAGGCCGCCACGCGGCGTGCCGGCCGGCCGAGCTATGTAGGCGGGAAAGGCGTGGCCGTCGGCGGCCTGCAGCTTGGTGATGTCACCCATGGTCTCGCTCCTGGTTCTGGGGCCGGGCCTGCGGGCCGCAGGCCGGCTTGCTCTAATCGGGGGATCAAGCTTACATGCCCGAAGGGGCGGAAAAGGTCGTCATGAAGAAAGTCCTGTTGGTCACTGGCGGCAGCCGGGGCATCGGCGCCGCGACTGCGCTGCTCGCCGCCCAACGCGGCTACGCGGTGGCCGTGAACTACACCGCGAATCCGGTCGCGGCCGATTCGGTGGTGGCCACCATCCGTGCCGGCGGTGGCGAGGCGATCGCGGTCCAGGCCGATGTGTCACAGGAGGATCAGGTGCTGGCCATGTTCAGGACGATCGACGCGCAGCTCGGTCGCCTCACGGCGCTCGTGAACAACGCGGGGGTGGTCGACGTGCCCGCTCGGGTGGACGAGATGGGCGTGGCGCGCTGGCGGCGCATGTTCGACATCAACGTGCTGGGCACCCTGATCTGCTCGCGCGAGGCGGTCCTTCGTATGAGCACTCGGCACGGCGGCAGCGGCGGCGCCATCGTCAATCTCTCGAGCGCCGCATCGCGTCTGGGGTCGGCCCACCAGTACGTGGACTACGCCGCGGCCAAGGGCGCGGTCGATGCCTTCACCCTGGGCCTGGCCAAGGAAGTGGCCGCCGAGGGCATACGCGTGAACGCGGTGCGTCCCGGCCTGATCGACACGGACATCCACGCCTCGGGTGGCCTGCCCGATCGGGTGCAGCAACTCGCGCACCAGGTGCCCATGCAACGGGGTGGGACCGCCGCCGAGGTAGCGCACACCATCCTGTGGCTGCTGTCCGAGGAGGCGAGCTACACCACGATGAGTCTGGTCGAGGTGTCGGGCGGACGGTGAGCCCCGAGGACGGCCGCCGGCGCTAGTCGACGAGGCGGGAGAGCAGCACGGTGTCGCGCCAGCGCCCGTTGATCTGCAGGAAGTCGCGGGCATAGCCCTCGACCGCGAATCCCAGACGCCGCAGCAGGCGCGCGCTGCGCAGGTTCTCGGGCAGGTGCGTGGCCATGACGCGATGCAGCCGGTGGCGGGTCATGACCTCGCGCACCGCGGGCTCGGTCAGCGCGTACATCAGACCACGCCCCTCCAGGTAACGGTCCAGGAGGATGCTCAGGCTGCAGCCCTGGAACTCGCCGTGCTCGATGTTCCAGAAACTGACCAGCGCGCCGATCTCGCCCTGCTGGGGCCCGTCATGCTCGGGATCGCGCGGGATCCCGACCAGATGCACAGCCTGACCGGCCTCCATGGCCGCCTGCCGGCGCGCAAGTTCGGCAGTCCAGTGGGCGGGGTCTTCCAGCTCGGGGGTCTGGGTCATGGCCAGGCGCAGGTGAAAGCGGTTGCGGGCATGAAAGCGTGCGTGGGCCTCGGCCAGGTCGGGGTGGACCCCGTAGACCCACCAGGCGGGGTTGTCCATCCAGAGCGCGGGGGCTGTCATGCAGCCTCCGACGCGAGCAGGCCCAGGCGGCGCCAGCCGGGAACCACCTCCTGCAGAAAGCGCGCGGCATGCGCATGGGGATCGGGCACGCCGGCCTGGCGCAGGGCCTGGGCGAGATCCTCTGGCGCACGCGCGCCCGCTTCCCAGGCCGTCAGGCACATGCGCTCGGGAGCGCCCGCCTCGACCGCCTGACCCGTGACCGGACTGGCCAGGTAGCGCAGCGCATCGCTCCCCTGCGCCCGGCGCGCAATGATCTGGTTCAGGGCCCGCGCGCGAGCCGGGTCGGCCTCGCGCGCATCTTCGGGAAAGACCACCCCCAGGGTGTTGTGGGCGACCAGCGCAGCGACTGTCTGAAAAACCGGCTCGCAGGGCCCGTGCGCAAGACCGGCCCGCGTCATCAGCTCTGACAGCGGCACCGGCGCGCCCACTGGATCCATCGCGCCCAGGAGCGCGCGGCACAGGGCGGTGTCCAAGGGCACGGCGCCATAGGGCGTGGGCACCGCGGAAAGGGCTATGTCGGCGGGGCGCAGCAGCAGCAGGCCCAGGGCCTTCAGGCGCGACTCACGCTCGGCGGGGCCCAGGTGCTCGGCGCCGCGCACGAAGATGTCGCGGCGAAAGCGCCGGTTAAGGATGAAGTCGTGGGTGATCTCGCGCAGCGCGGGGTTGAGGTCGAGGTCGTCGATGCGACAGGCGCGTCGCCGCTGGGCCACCAGGCCCGCGAGGTCGCTCTTGTGGATCGAGCAGGCAAACCCCAGGCCCGCCGCTTCGAGGCTGCGCGCGAGGTCCGCGAAGTAGGTCAGGTGCCAGGCGCGGTTGAAGTACTCGTGGGCGACGACATGGATGTCGTCGCGTCGCATGTCATCGAGCATGGCGCCCGTGCGTTTGTCGTGCTCGAAGAAGGCGGCGCCACCGGCCCGCAGGCGCTGCGCGTAAGCCAGGGCCCCGCGGATGCGGGTGGCGGTGGAATCACCCTGCGCGCCTGCCAGTTCGGTGTGCAGCCACATCAGGTCACGCAGCGGCTTCTCCGCGGACCAGCCCGGCATGACGTTGTAGCTGATGTAGACCACGCCACCGACCTTCAGTCGGCGGCGTATGAATTCGACGATGGCGTGTCGGGCCGCCGAATGGACCCAGGACCAGACCCCGTGCAGGGTGATGAAGTCGAACGGGGGCAGGTCGGCCTCGAGCAGGTCTTCAAAGCTGTCGGCCATCCACTCGGCCTGGATACCCGCCTGCTGGGCGAGGTTGCGGGCAAACAGCGCGTGATCGGGGTTGAAGTCGGTGCCCCAGAAGCGGCCCCGGGGATTGGCCGCGGCGTGCAGGTTGGCCGAGACGCCTTGGCCGTAGCCCAGTTCGCAGTAGGTGTAGGTGCCGGTGGCGGGGTCGCCGCCACCATTGCCCAGGCCGTTCAAGAGCAAGGCAAAGCGCAGGAAGGAGGGGGCGAGCTCGTGGTAGTAGCCATGGGAGTAGGTGATGTCGGCAACATAGCCGTTGGACCAATTCGAATTCATTGTTTGACTTTTTGTAATACCAATGAATTCACACCTTAAGTGCCATACAGGGAAAAGGCAAGGAGCGAAAACGCAAGGCCGGGCCAGCGCCTAGACTCGGCGCTCTTCACCCGTACAGGACCCTCGCGATGAACGCTCCCGCCCCTTCCAGCCCCCAGACACCGGCCGCCATCGACCACTGGGTCGCCGGGCGCTTGGCGGCGGGCCAAAGCGGCCGGCGGGCAGATGTCTTCAACCCCGCCACCGGAGAGGTCAGTGGCCGGGTGGCCCTGGCCAGCGCCGGCGAAGTGGATGCGGCGGTGGCCGCGGCCCAGGCCGCCTTTCCGGCGTGGGCCGACACCTCGCCACTGCGCCGCGCGCGGGTGATGTTCAAGTTTCTGGAGCTGCTCAATCAGCACCGCGACGCGCTGGCGCGCCTGATCACCGCCGAACACGGCAAGGTCTTCACCGATGCCCAGGGCGAGGTGACGCGCGGCATCGAGATCGTCGAGTTCGCCTGCGGCATCCCGCAACTGCTCAAGGGCGACTACACCGAGCAGGTGTCCACCGGTATCGACAACTGGACGATGCGTCAGCCCCTGGGCGTGACGGCCGGCATCACGCCCTTTAACTTCCCGGTGATGGTGCCGATGTGGATGTTCCCGGTGGCGATCGCCGCGGGCAACACCTTCGTCCTCAAGCCCAGCCCGCTGGACCCCAGCCCCTCGATCTACATGGCGCGCCTGCTCCAGGAGGCCGGTCTGCCCGATGGCGTGTTCAACGTGGTGCAGGGCGACAAGGACGCGGTGGACGCGCTGCTCGAACACCCCGACGTGCGCGCCCTGTCCTTCGTGGGCTCCACGCCGATCGCGCACAAGATCTACGAGACCGGCGCGCGCCACGGCAAGCGGGTGCAGGCGCTGGGGGGCGCAAAGAACCACATGGTGGTGATGCCCGACGCCGACATGGACCAGGTGGCCGACGCGCTGATCGGATCGGCCTTCGGCTCCGCTGGTGAGCGCTGCATGGCGATCTCGGTGGCGGTGCTGGTGGGCGACACCGCCGACCGCCTGATGCCGGTGCTGGCGCAGCGCACCCGGGCCCTGAAGATCAAGAACGGCACGCAGCTCGATGCCGAAATGGGCCCCATCGTGAGCGCGGTAGCCAAGCAGCGCATCACCGGCTATATCGACAAAGGCGTGGCCGAAGGCGCCACCCTGGTGGTGGACGGACGCCAGTTTCAGGGCGCGACCGCCGGCGCGGGCTGCGAGCAGGGCTTCTGGCTCGGGGGCACGCTGTTCGACCACGTCACGCCTGCGATGACGATCTACCGGGAAGAAATCTTCGGGCCGGTGCTGGCCTGCGTGCGCGCGAAGGACTTCGCGCAGGCACTGGACCTGATCAACGCGCACGAGTTCGGCAACGGCGTGTCCTGCTTCACCCGGGACGGCAACGTGGCCCGCGAATTCAGCCGCCGGGTGCAGGTGGGCATGGTGGGCATCAACGTGCCGATCCCGGTGCCCATGG
>CAZUKC010000152.1:0-4587 GCA_964620375.1 uncultured Ramlibacter sp.
TGCCGAAGAAGGACAGGATGTCGCCCACGCGCACCGGCTGCTTGAAGATGAATTCGTTCACGGCCACGGTGGCCATGCGGCCCTGGGCGATGCGCGCCGGCAACACCGCACCGGCCAAGTCGACCTGCGCCATCACCCAGCCGCCGAAGATGTCGCCATTGGCGTTGGTGTCCGAGGGCAGGGGAATGACCTTCAGGACCAGTTCCTGGTCGGTGGGCAGTTCCACGGCGGGCGCGTGCATGCGTGGCCGGGTGTCGCCGGGGGAATCGGGCATCGGGGGCTCCTGTGGAGGGAAGAATATAGCCTGTGCGGTAGCCTCGCGACGCAGGCGCACAATGACGGGTTGTGCACCCAATATCGGATCTCCCCTGATGCGCCACGCCGGCGAAACCGCCTCCCACGCCCCTGCCGCCGCTCGCCCCGACAGCCCACCGCGCGCCCGCAGCGACTGGGGCACCCTGCGTCGGCTGGCACCCTACCTCTGGCAGTACCGCTGGCGGGTGTTGGCCGCCCTGGTCTTCATGGTGGCGGCCAAGCTGTCCAACGTGGGCGTGCCCCTGTTGCTCAAGGACCTGGTGGACACCATGACCCCGCGACCGGGCCTGGAGACGATCCTGCTCGTGGTGCCGACCGCACTGCTCCTGGGGTATGGCCTGCTGCGCCTGTCCACCTCGATGTTCACGGAGCTGCGCGAGCTGGTGTTCGCCAAGGCCACCCAGGGCGCGGCCCGAAGCATCGCCCTGGAGACCTTCCGCCACCTGCACGCATTGAGCCTGCGCTTTCACCTGGAGCGCCAGACCGGTGGCATGACCCGCGACATCGAGCGCGGGGTGCGTGGCATCGAGTCGCTGATTTCCTACTCGCTTTTCAGCGTGGTGCCCACCCTGATCGAGGTGGCCCTGGTGCTGACCGTGCTGGCGGTGAAGTTCGATGTCTGGTTCGCCTGGATCACGGTGGCAGCACTCGCGGTGTACATCGTGTTCACCGTGAGCATCACCGAGTGGCGCACCAAGTTCCGGCGAGAGGCTAACGAATTCGACTCGGCCGCCCACACGCGTGCCATCGACTCGCTCCTGAACTACGAGACCGTCAAGTACTTCAACAACGAGGCTTTCGAGGCCCGGCGCTACGACGAGAGCCTGGAGCGTCTGCGCAAGTCGCGTCTGAAGTCGCAGACCACCCTGTCCTTGCTCAATACCGGGCAGCAGCTGATCATCGCGGTCGCTCTGGTGGCCATGCTGTGGCGGGCGACGCAGGGCGTGGTCGAAGGCCGCATGACGCTGGGCGACCTCGTGATGATCAACGCCTTCATGATCCAGCTGTACATCCCGCTCAATTTCCTGGGCGTGCTGTATCGCGAGATCAAGCAGAGCCTGACCGACCTGGACAAGATGTTCACCCTGATGGACAGGCAGCGTGAGGTGGCTGACGCGCCCGACGCCCCCGCCCTGTCGGGGCTGGACCGCGCCGATGTGCGCTTCGAGCACGTCACCTTCGCTTACGAGCCCGCGCGCGTGATCCTGCACGGCGTGAGTTTCGAGATTCCCGCCGGCAAGACGGTGGCGGTGGTCGGTCCCTCCGGCTCGGGCAAGTCCACGCTGGCGCGCCTGCTCTATCGCTTCTACGACGTGCAAGACGGGGCTATTCGCATCGCTGGTCAGGACATCCGACAGGTGACGCAGGCCAGCGTCCGCGAGGCCATCGGCATCGTCCCGCAGGACACGGTGCTGTTCAACGACACGATCGAATACAACATCGCCTACGGTCGCCCGGGCGCTAGCCGCGAGCAGGTCGAGGAAGCGGCCCGGGCCGCGCGTATCCACGACTTCATCGTCGGCATGCCCCGTGGCTACCAGACGCTGGTGGGGGAACGCGGGCTCAAGCTCTCGGGCGGCGAGAAGCAGCGGGTGGCCATCGCCCGCACCCTGCTGAAAGACCCGCCGATCCTGATCTTTGACGAGGCCACCTCGGCGCTGGATTCGGCCAACGAGCGCGCGATCCAGGCGGAATTGCGCAGCGCCGCGCAGGACAAGACGGCGCTGGTCATCGCCCACCGCCTGTCCACGGTGGTCGAGGCCCACGAGATCCTGGTGATGGAGGCCGGGCATATCGTCGAACGCGGCACGCACCAGGCCTTGCTGGCGCTCGGTGGCCGCTACGCCGGGATGTGGGCCCTGCAGCAGCAGGAGCAGGCCGAGACCGCGACGCAATAATCCGGCCATGGAAACGAAGTGGCTGGAGGATTTCGTGAGTCTGGCGGAGACGGGTAGCTTCAGCCGCTCCGCGAAGCTGCGTCATGTCACGCAGCCCGCCTTCTCACGCCGCATCCAGGCCCTGGAAGCCTGGGCCGGCACCGACCTGGTCGATCGCAGCGCCTACCCCACGCGCCTCACACCGGCGGGCCAGACCCTGTACGCGCAGGCGCTGGAGGTGCTGCAGGCCTTGCAAAGTACCCGCGCCATGCTGCGCGGGCAGTCCGGGGCGCAGGACGTGATCGAGTTCGCCACGCCCCATTCGCTGGCCTTCACCTTTTTCCCGGCCTGGATGTCCAGCCTGCGCGGAACGTTCGGGCCGATCAAGAGCCGCTTGACCGCCCTGAACGTGCATGACGCGGTCATGCGCCTGGTGGAAGGCGGCTGCGACCTCCTGATCGCGTACCACCATGAGGCGCAGCCGCTGCCCCTGGATGCCGAGCGCTTCGAGATGGTGCACCTGGGGCAGGAAACGCTGGCCCCCTACTGCCGCCCCGACGCCCAGGGCCTGCCCCTGTACACGTTGCCGGGTCAGGCCGGTCAGCCCCTGCCCTATCTGGGCTACGCGCCCGGCGCCTACCTGGGCCGGGTGGCCGAGGCGGCGCTGAAGCAGTCGGCGGTGGCGATTCACCTGGACCGGGTCTATGAGACCGACATGGCCGAGGGGCTCAAGGTGATGGCGCTGGAGGGGCACGGCATCGCCTTCCTGCCCGCCAGCGCGGTCGCCTCCGAGCTGCGCAGCGGTCGGCTGGTGCCTCTGGCGCTGCCACCGGGCCTGCCTGATCTGTCGGCCGCTCTGGAGATCCGCGCCTACCGGGAAAAGCCCACGCGCCGCGAGGGGTCGGGGCTTCGTCCGGCGCACGCGCTCTGGGAACACCTGGCGCGGGGCGCTTGAGGCTGGTTGATACCGGGGGGTGGGCGCCCCGCCCGGACGGCATGACTTCTGCTTTATGCTGGAAGACCCGACCGCGGGCTCAGGGTAATCCGGGTGGCCCGGGCCGGGCGCGTCCCTACAATCTGCGGTTTCGTCCTTCAACCCTCATTCAGTCAATCAGGAGATATCCATGAAGAAACATCTGTTGGCATTCGCAGTGGCCACGCTGGCCGTTGGTGGCGCGTTCGCGCAGGCGAACGACACCCTGGCCAAGGTCAAGGCCTCCGGTGTCCTGAACATGGGTGTGCGCGATTCTTCCGGCGCCCTGTCCTACACCCTGGGCGACGGCAAGTACGCCGGCTTCCATGTCGAGGTCTGCCAGCGCATCGCCGCCGAGGTCGAGAAGCAGGCCGGTCGCAAGATCGAGGTGAAGTTTGTGCCCGTGACTTCCCAGAACCGTATTCCCCTGGTGCAGAACGGCACCGTGGACATCGAGTGCGGCTCCACCACCAACAACGCCACCCGCCAGAAAGACGTGGCCTTCCTGAACACCACCTACGTCGAGGAAGTGCGTATCGCGGTGAAGGCTAACTCCGGCATCACCGGCATCGCCCAGCTCGCGGGCAAGAACGTGGCCACCACCACCGGCACCACCTCGGTGCAGCACCTGCGTCGCCACGAGCGCGCCACCGGCGTCGACTTCAAGGAAGTCTTCGGTAAGGACCACGCCGACAGCTTCCTGCTGCTGGAGTCCGGCCGCGCCGACGCCTTCGTGATGGACGGTTCGATCCTGGCCGGCAACATCGCCAACGCCAAGAACCCCGGCGACTTCCGCATCGTCGGCGAGGTGCTGAGCGTCGAGCCGATCGCGATCATGGTCCGCAAGGACGACGCCGGCATCAAGAAGCTGGGCAACGACGTCATCGCGGGCCTGGTGCGCTCCGGCGACATGGCCAAGATGTGGGACAAGTGGTTCGTGCAGCCGATCCCGCCGAAGAACGTGAAGGTGGGTCTGCCGCTGTCCGAGAGCACCCGCGCCGCCTGGGCCTCTCCCAACGACCGCCCGATGGAAGACTACGCCAAGAAGTGATCGGTTCCTGATCTGACCACGACCCCTGCCGCGGCCTGCCTCGGCGGGGGTTTTTTTCGACGACGGCAAGGAGAGGCGCATGGCCCTGGACTGGCGGGTGTTCTGCAAAGAAACCACCACGGGCGACCTGATCGAAGGCTGCTTCGGAAGCGGGGGTGACCAGACCTACCTGAACTGGATCATCTCGGCCTGGGGCTGGACGATCACCGTGGCCCTGCTGGCCCTGTGCGTGGCCCTGTTTTTCGGCCTGATCGTGGGCACCCTGCGCACCCTGCCTTCCAGCCCCTGGCTGGTCCGCCTGGGCAACGCCTGGGTGGAGTTGTTTCGCAACATCCCGCTGCTGGTGCAGATCTTCCTGTGGTACTTCGTGG
>CAZUKC010000153.1:0-4516 GCA_964620375.1 uncultured Ramlibacter sp.
TGCAATCCGGCCAGGTGCGCTTCGTGCCCGAGAACTGGGTCAACACCTACAACCAATGGATGAACAACATCCAGGACTGGTGCATTTCGCGCCAGCTCTGGTGGGGCCACCAGATCCCCGCCTGGTACGACGAAGACGGCAGGGTTTACGTCGCCCGCTCGGAGCAGGAGGCCCAGGCCCAGGCCCCCGGCAAGCGCCTCACGCGTGATGAAGACGTGCTGGACACCTGGTATTCCTCGGCCCTGGTGCCCTTCTCGACGCTCGGCTGGCCCGACAAGACCCGCGACCTCGAGCTCTATCTGCCCTCCACGGTGCTCGTGACCGGCTACGACATCATCTTCTTCTGGGTCGCCCGGATGATCATGATGACGACGCACTTCACCGGTCAGGTGCCGTTTCGCGACGTCTACATCCATGGCCTGGTGCGCGACGCGCAGGGCAAGAAAATGAGTAAGTCCGAGGGCAACGTCCTGGACCCGGTGGACCTCATCGACGGCATCGCCCTGGCGCCTCTGCTCGAGAAACGCACCACTGGCCTGCGCAAACCCGAGACCGCACCGGCAGTACGCAAAAACACCGAGAAGGAATTCCCCGAGGGCATTCCCGCCTACGGCGCCGACGCCCTGCGCTTCACCTTCGCCTCGCTGGCCTCCCTGGGCCGCAGCATCAACTTCGACTCCAAGCGCTGCGAGGGCTACCGCAATTTCTGCAACAAGCTCTGGAATGCGACGCGCTTCGTCCTCATGAACTGCGAGGGCCATGACCTCTCCGAGGAAGGCATCACCCGCACCGCCGCTGACCGCTGGATCATCTCGCTGCTGCAACAGGTCGAGGCCGATGTGGCCAAGGGCTTCGCCGAATACCGCCTGGACAACGTCGCCAACGCGATCTACCAGTTTGTCTGGGACGAATACTGCGACTGGTACCTCGAAATTGCGAAGGTCCAGATCCAGACTGGCGACGCCGCGCAGCAGCGTGGCACGCGCCGCACCCTGATCCGCGTGCTCGAGGCCATCCTGCGCCTGGCCCACCCGGTCATCCCCTTCATCACCGAGTCGCTGTGGCAGACCGTGGCACCGGTGGCCGGCATGCAGGGCGACTCCATCAGCGTCGCGCCGTATCCCCAGTCCAATGCCGGAGCCATCGACCCGGCCGCCATGGCCTGGATGGCGCGCCTGAAATCGGTGGTCGACGCCTGCCGCAACCTGCGCGGCGAAATGAACGTCTCACCCTCCACCCGCCTGCCGCTGCTCGCAGTGGGCGACGCCGCCTTCCTGCGCGACGCCGCGCCCGTGCTGCAGGCCCTGGCCAAGCTCAATGAAGTGCGCGTCTTCGACGACGAGGCCGCCTGGTCCGCCTCGGCCCAGGCCGCGCCGGTGGCCGTGGTGGGCGACGCGCGACTGTGCCTGTTCATGGAGATCGACGTCGCCGCCGAAAAGGCGCGCCTGTCCAAGGAAGTCGCCCGCCTGGAAGGCGAGCTCGCCAAGGCCAACGGAAAGCTGGCCAACGAGGCTTTCGTGGCCAAGGCTCCGCCCGCGGTGATCGAACAGGAACGCGCACGCATCGCCCAATTCGGCGCTACCCTGGAACGCCTGCGCCAGCAGCTGCAGCGGCTGGGGACCTGACACGATCCGGGCGCTCCCTGCGCGCGGATCGCTAAGATCCGGCGAGGGGCGGGCTTGCGGCCTTCTTGTCCGACACCCAGGCGCGCAGCGGGATGACGCGACCGCGCCAGGGTCCCTGCACACTCGGCCCGCACCGCGCACTGGCGCAGCTCCGATGGCTTCCCTCAGCGAGAAAACCATGAACCCTTCGACGAAACAGCCGCCCCTGTCCATCCAGAAAGCCGTCTTCCCGGTCGCCGGTCTGGGTACGCGTTTCCTGCCGGCCACCAAGGCCCAGCCCAAGGAGATGCTGCCCATCGTCGACAAGCCCCTGATCCAGTACGCGGTCGAAGAGGCCTATGCCGCCGGCATCCGCCACATGATCTTCGTCACCGGCCGCAGCAAGCGCGCCATCGAAGACCACTTCGACACCGCCTACGAACTCGAATCCGAACTCGAAGCCGCGAACAAGCAGGCGCTGCTGGCCCTGGTGCGCTCGATCAAGCCCGACGACATGGACTGCTCCTATGTCCGCCAGGCCCGCATGCTGGGTCTGGGCCATGCGGTGCTTTGCGCGCAGCCCCTGGTCGGCAACGAGCCCTTCGCGGTGCTCCTCGCCGACGACCTGATGATCGGGGCCGACGGCGGGCCGGGCGTGCTGGCGCAGATGGTCAAGGTGTACGAGCAGGTGCGCACCTCGGTCCTGGCCGTCCAGGAGGTCCCGCGTGAGCACGTGCGCCGCTACGGCATCGTCGCGGGCGACCCGGCGGGCGACCACCTCACGCGCGTGCGTCAGATGGTGGAAAAGCCCAGCCCCGAGCAGGCGCCCTCGCGCATGGGGGTGGCCGGGCGCTACATCCTCACGCCGGGCGTGTTCGAGCAGATCCGGCAGCAGCCCCGCGGCGCCGGCGGAGAGATCCAGCTGACCGACGGTATCGCGCGCCTGATCGAGACCGAAGGCGTGCACGCGTTCCGCTATTCCGGCAAGCGCTATGACTGCGGCAGCAAGCAAGGCTTCCTGGAGGCCACCGTCGAACTCGCCCTCAAGCACCCCGAGGTGGGTGGCGAATTTCGCCAGTACCTGAGGCACCTCCTGGCTTGAGCGCGCGTCACCGATACCGCGGTGAGGCCCTCCCGCGTAGCGTCTGGCTAGCGCCGACGCAGCACGTGGACGAACTCGGCGCCTACGGTATGTTGCTCCACGAGCTCGTGCCCGGTCTGGCGCGCGAAGGCCTGGAAATCCCGCAGCGACCCGGCATCGGTCGCCACGACCTTCAACAACTGACCTGAGGTGAGCTCGGCCAGTGCTTTCTTGGCCTTGAGTATGGGCAGCGGGCAGTTCAGCCCACGGGTGTCGATTTCCTTGGCGATGTCCATGGATGAAGGCCCTGTCTTTCAGTCAGTCGCGAGACGCCTGCACGCTGGTCGCAGTGCTTCGCGGCCACTCCATGAAACGCGGCTCGTGCCCCTGCCGACGCAGCCAGTCGGCCAGCGCCTGCCCAGTGCCGGAGGGCCAGCAGCGCACCTCATTCAGGCCGTACAGCCGCCATTCGGCCAGTTCGGGCGAGAGCCGCACCTCGCCGTGCGCCACCGCGTGGTAGGCCACGATCACCTGGTTCATGCGTTGGAAGTCATAGACCCCAATCAGGTTCAAGCGGCTCACCCACAGACCGGTCTCCTCGCGGATCTCCCGCACGATCCCCTCCTCGGGACGCTCGCCGGCCTCCATGAAGCCGGTGATCAGCGCGAACATCTTCCCGGGCCAGGCTGCATTGCGCGCCAGCAGCACCTGTCCCTGGTACTCGATCACCGCCGCCAGCACGGGCGTCGGATTGTTCCAGTGCGTCCAGCCGCAGGCCGGGGCCGGACAGCGCAGGCGCTCGCGGGGACCGCCGTCCTCGTCCTGCACCATCAGCGCCAGCGGTGAGGCGCATTGCGGACAGAAGCGGTAGGCCATCGCCGTCACGACCACCCCTTCAGGCCGGGAACACGCCGGTGGACAGGTAGCGGTCGCCGCGGTCGCACACGATGAACACGATGGTCGCGTTCTCGACCGTGCGCGAGATCTGCTGCGCCACCCAGCACGCGCCCGCTGCCGAGACGCCCGCGAAGATACCCTCCTCGCGCGCCAGGCGTCGGCACATCTCCTCGGCATCGTCCTGGCTCACGTACACCAGTTCGTCCACGGCGCTCGGGTCGTAGATCCGCGGCAGGTACTCCTGCGGCCACTTGCGGATGCCGGGGATGCGTGAGCCCTCGCTGGGCTGCGCGCCGATGATGCGGATCGCCGGATTCTTTTCCTTCAGGAAACGCGACACGCCGGTGATCGTGCCGGTGGTCCCCATCGCGCTCACGAAGTGGGTGACGCGACCGCCGGTCTGCTCCCAGATCTCGGGGCCGGTGGTCTCGTAGTGGATACGGGGGTTGTCAGCGTTGGCGAACTGGTCGAGCACGCGGCCCTTGCCTTCGCGCTGCATGTTCTCGGCCAGGTCACGCGCGTATTCCATGCCCCCGCTTTTGGGCGTGAGCAGGAGCTCGGCGCCGAAGGCCTTCATGGTCTGGGCGCGCTCCACGGACAGGTCCTCCGGCATGATGAGAACCATGCGGTAGCCCTTGATGGCGGCGGCCATGGCCAGCGCAATGCCGGTGTTGCCCGAGGTCGCTTCGATCAGCGTGTCGCCGGGTCGGATGTCACCGCGCTCCTCGGCGCGTCGGATCATGGACAGCGCGGGTCGGTCCTTCACCGATCCTGCCGGGTTGTTGCCCTCGAGCTTGCCCAGCACCACGTTGCCCCGCTTCTGGCTCTCGGACGCGCCGATCCGCTGCAGCGCCGCCAGGGGCGTCTTGCCAACGGCGTCTCCGATGGTGGGGTACTTCCTGCGCGCCACTGTGCCATAATTTTTGGCTGCTCA
>CAZUKC010000154.1:0-4514 GCA_964620375.1 uncultured Ramlibacter sp.
CCAACCATGCCTTGATGTCCATGCCCCAGCTGATCGCGCAGCCGGCGGCGGCGGTCGAACGTTATCGCGAGCTTCTGAGCCAGATTCACCAGCTCGCGCGCATGGGTGACAACCCGCGCATGGCGCAAATTCTGGAGACCCCAGGGCGCACGACGGACCTGGAGCGGGAGGTCTGGCGCCTGTTGAACACGCACATTGCGGCGCAGGAGTCGCCCCCGACCCGGTAGTCGAATGTCCCTGCGTGTTTTGCCAGCGCTGGGATAAGCTCCCGGATCGCTGCAACCCTTTGAACCCGAGGATTTCATGTCACTGCACCAGCAGCTGGTCCGCCGTGCCCAGGCCGGCCGCCCCCTTCGTATCGGCCTGATCGGCGCCGGCAAGTTCGGCTCCATGTACCTGGCCCAGGTGCCCCGCACGCCGGGCATGCACCTGGTGGCCATCGCCGACCTGTCGCCCGATGGCGCGCGTGCCAACCTGGCCCGTGTGGGCTGGGAGGCCCAGCGCAGCACCGCCACCTCCATCGACAACGCGATCCAAAACGGCACCACCCACATCGGTGAAGACTGGCAGGCGCTCGTGAAGCATCCCGCCATCGACATCGTGGTGGAGTGCACCGGCCACCCGATCGCCGCGGTGGACCACTGCCTGATGGCGTTCGAGCACGGCAAGCACGTGGTGAACGTGACGGTGGAGGCCGACGCCTTCTGCGGACCGCTGCTGGCCCTGAAGGCCTCGCAGGCCGGCGTGGTGTATTCGCTGGCCTTCGGCGACCAGCCGGCCCTGATCTGCGACCTGGTGGACTGGGCGCGCACCTGCGGCTTTCCGGTGGTTGCGGCCGGGCGCGGGCACAAGTGGCTGCCGCATTTCTGCGAGTCCACCCCCGATACGGTCTGGCCCAACTACGGCCTCACGCCCGAACAGGCGGCGCGCGGTGGCCTGAACCCCAAGATGTTCAACAGCTTCCTGGACGGCTCCAAGCCGTCCATCGAAAGCACCGCGGTGGCCAATGCGACGGGCCTGTGCGTGCCCTCGCAGGGCCTGAGCTATCCCTCGGGCAGCGTCGACCAGATCCCCGCGCTCACGCGCCCGCGCAGCGAAGGCGGCGTCCTGGAGCGCAAGGGCATGGTCGAAGTGATCTCCTCGCTGGACGCGCAGGGCCAGCCGATCGACTACGACATCCGCATGGGCGTGTGGGTGACGGTGGAAGGCGAGACCGAGTACGTGCGCAACTGCTTTGACGAATACAAGGCGCAGACCGATCCGAGCGGGCGCTACTTCACCCTCTACAAGCGCTGGCACCTGATCGGCCTGGAGGTGGGCTACTCGGTGGCCTCGCTGGCCCTGCGCGGTGAGCCCACCGGCGTGGCCACCTGCTGGAAGGCCGACGTGGTGGCTACCGCCAAGCGTGACCTGAAGCCCGGCGAGATGCTCGACGGCGAGGGCGGCTACACGGTGTGGGGCAAGCTCACCCCGGCCGAGGATTCGCTGCGCGTGGGCGGGCTGCCCCTGGGCCTGGCCCACGACGTGAAGGTGGTACGTCCGGTGCGCAAGGGCCAGTCCCTGACCTGGGACGACGTGCAGATGGACACCACCACCCGGGCCTACGCCATTCGCCGCGAGCTCGAGCAGCAGGTACGTCCGGCGTCGAATTTGACCGTCGGTTGATGGGGGTGGGTCGCCCGCCCGCGCGTCACTCGCGGGCCGGGATGGTGCTCAGTTCGGCGTTGGCGTCGATCACCACCTGCATCAGGCGCATGAACTCCTTGCGCTCGGCGGCGGTGAGCGGCTCCACCAGGCGCTCCTGCGCGCGCAGCATGCGCGGCACCACCGCCGCCAGGGTCCGGTTGCCCTCGGGCGTGGGCACCAGTTGGCGGGCGCGGCGGTCCGTGGCGGACACCTGCCGCTCCAGCAGACCCCGCGCCTCCAGGCGGTCGATCACGCCGGCGATGGTGGACGTGTCGTAGCCGATGGTGGCAGCCAGGGTCTTCTGGTCGATGCCGGGCTCATTGCACACCGTCTGCAGCGCCGAGTACTGCACCGGCGTCAGGCCGATGTCGCCCACTTCCTGCACGAACAGGGCCACGGCCAGCTGCTGCACGCGGCGGGCCAGGTGCCCGGGCAGGGTGCGCGGGTCCAGGGGCTTGGACTTGTCTTTGGGTCGGGCCACGCAGGAATTCTAGCCCGTTTTTGTCAAATAGTCAGTATACTGATAATATTGATGCTGATTGAATGCCGGCGTGTCCGGCCCGGAGATCTCCATGCAGTTTCATCTCGACGGCTTCAAGGGCCGTGACCCCGAAATCCGTGAAGCCTCGCCGCTGGCCCTGCCGCACGAGGACGCCGTGCCCTCGCAGGTGGACGTGCTGGTGGTGGGCGCGGGCCCGGCGGGCCTGACGCTGGCGGCGCAGATGGCGAACTTTCCCGACATCCGCACCTGCGTGATCGAGCAGAAGGCCGAGCCGATCCACCTCGGGCAGGCCGACGGCATCGCCTGCCGCACCATGGAGATGTTCCAGGCCTTCGGCTTCGCGCACAAGGTGGTGCGGGAGGCCTGCTGGATCAACGAAGTCACCTTCTGGAAGCCCGACGAGCGCGATGCCAACCGCATCGTGCGTCACGGCCGGGTCCAGGACACCGAGGACGGTCTGTCCGAGTTCCCGCACGTGGTCCTGAACCAGGCCCGGGTGCATGACCATTACCTCGCGCATATGCGCAATTCCCCCAGTCGCCTGGAGCCGCATTACGCGCGCCGCGTGCTGGACGTGCAGATCGACCCCAACGCCGCCGACTACCCCGTGACCGTGCGCCTGGAGCGTTGCGACCCCGCCCACCAGGGCCAGCAGGAGACCGTCCGTGCCCGCTACGTGGTGGGCTGCGACGGCGCACGCAGCGCGGTGCGAAAGTCCATCGGCCTCGAGCTGGTGGGCGACTCCGCCAACCAGGCCTGGGGCGTGATGGACGTCCTGGCCGTGACCGATTTCCCCGACATCCGCTACAAGTCGGCGGTGCAGTCGCCCCACGGCAACCTGCTGGTGATTCCACGCGAAGGCGGCTACCTGGTGCGTCTGTATGTGGAAATGGACAAGCTCGGCGAAGACGAACGCGTGTCCGCCCGGGGCATCACCGTCGAGAAGCTGATCGCCGCCGCGCAGCGCATCCTGCATCCCTACCGCCTGGACGTGAAGGAGGTACCGTGGTGGTCGGTGTACGAGATCGGCCAGCGTATCTGCGACAAGTACGACGACGTTCCTGCCGCCGACACCCCGGCCCGCCTGCCGCGTGTCTTCATCGCGGGTGACGCCTGCCATACGCACAGCCCCAAGGCAGGTCAGGGCATGAACTTCTCCATGCAGGACACCTTCAACCTGGGCTGGAAGCTGGCCGCGGTGCTGCGCGGACAGGCCATGCCGCAGCTGCTGCACACCTACTCCGAGGAGCGGCAGGTGGCCGGCAAGGCCCTGATCGACTTCGACCGCGAGTGGGCCAAGATGTTCAGCGACAAGCCCAAGCAGGGCAACGACGCCGGCGCCCAGGGCGTGGACCCCAAGGAATTCCAGAAGTACTTCGAGCAGCATGGCCGCTTCACTGCGGGCGTGGGCACGCACTACCCGCCGTCGATGATCACCGGGCAGGCCACGCACCAGGCGCTGGCGCGCGGGTTCACCATCGGCATGCGTTTCCACTCGGCGCAGGTGCTGCAGATCAACGATGCCAAGCCGGTGCATCTGGGCCATGCGGCCCTGGCCGACGGCCGTTGGCGCCTGTATGCCTTTGCCGGAACACAAGACGCAGGCCTGCGCGCACTGTGCCGGTTCCTGGAGGAGTCTGCGGATTCGCCCGTGCGCCGTTTCACGCCCCCGGGGCAGGACCGCGACGCGGTGTTCGACCTGCGTGCCGTGTTCCAGCCGCCGCACACCGCGCTGGCCATCGAGTCCATGCCCGCCCTGCTACGACCCGCCAAGGGCCGCTTCGGTCTGTATGACTACGAGAAGGTGTACAGCGCGGTCGTGAAGCACGCCCCAGACATCTACGACCTGCGCGGCATCGACCGCCAGCAGGGCGCGCTGGTGGTGGTGCGGCCCGACCAGTACGTGGCGCACGTGCTGCCGCTGGACGCGCACCAGGCGCTGGCGCAGTTCTTTGCGGGGTTCATGCGGCAGGCGTGAGTGGGCGACCGGCAGGACCCGCGCCCGAGCGCGCGAATCACCCGCCCGCTCGCAGAGCGTTCGCCCGCAGGGTGATCGCCTCGCGCTTCTCCTGTGACAGTCGTGCCACGTTGCGCACCTGCATCCCCATGCGCGGGTTACCCGCGAGCAGCGCCTCGTGTCGCATGAGAAAGTCCCAGTACAGCGTGGTGTACGGACAGGCCGTCGGACCGGTGGACTCGCCGGGGTCGTAGCGGCAGCCCTTGCAGAAATTTCCCATGCGCTGGATGTACTTGCCGCTGGCGATATAGGGCTTGCTGGCCATCACGCCCCCGTCGGCGTACTGGCTCATGCCCAGGGTGTTGGGCA
>CAZUKC010000155.1:0-4464 GCA_964620375.1 uncultured Ramlibacter sp.
AGGTGAGCGAGGCCGAAGCGATGATGCGGCGCGCCGGCATCCGCTGGCTGTCCACGACGACCAAGTCGATCGAGGAGATCGCCACCACCATCTTGCAGGAGCTGCGGCCCGAGCGCCTGGAGTACTAGAGCCCCCACGCTCGCCCACTGCGTGTGGCCACCGGTCCGTCAATAGTCGAAATAAATCGCTCGATTTGTTTTAATTGAGTTGATCAATATACGGGAGAACCCTAACATTCCTTTCGTTCGCAAACCTGCCAACGCAACCCGAAAGGAATCGTGAAATGTCCCTGATTAATACCCAAGTTCCGGCCTTCAACGCCACCGCTTTCCACAACGGCAAGTTCGTCCCGGTCACCGAGCAATCGTTCCGCGGCAAATGGTCGGTGGTCTGCTTCTACCCCGCCGACTTCACCTTCGTGTGCCCCACCGAGCTGGGCGACCTGGCCGACCACTACGCCGAGTTCCAGAAACTGGGCGTCGAGGTCTACGGCGTGTCGACCGACACCCACTTCACCCACAAGGCCTGGCATGACACCTCGGACACCATTGCCAAGGTGCGCTACCCCCTGATCGGCGACCCCAACCACCAGCTGGCCAGCTTCTTCCAGGTGCTGGTCACCGAAGGTGACGGTGCGGGCCTGGCCCTGCGCGGCACGTTCGTGATCGACCCCGAGGGCCGCATCAAGACCATGGAAGTCCATGACGACGGGATCGGTCGCGACGCGTCCGAAACCCTGCGCCGCGTGAAGGCCGCCCAGTATGTCGCCGCCCACCCCGGCGAGGTCTGCCCCGCCAAGTGGAGCGAAGGCGCGCAGACGCTCAAGCCCTCGCTCGACCTGGTCGGCAAGATCTGACGGCCCGCGGAGACTCCCCATGCTCGACGCAGCCCTCAAGAGCCAGCTGGCCGCCTACCTGGAACGCATCTCGAACCCGATCGAGATCACGGCGCAACTCGATGACACGCAGGCTTCGCGTGACATGCAGGCCCTGCTGCGGGACGTGGCGGAGTCGTCCGCACGCATCACCGTGCGCGAAACCCAGGGCGGCCCGCACCGTACGCCCTCCTTCGCCCTGAACCGCCCTGGCGAGAACCACGGTCCGCGCTTTGCCGGCCTGCCGATGGGGCACGAGTTCACCTCGCTGGTGCTGGCCCTGCTGCAGGTGGGTGGCTACCCGCCCAAGGTGGACCCCGCAGTGCTGGCGCAGATCCGCGCGCTCGAGGGCGACTTCGAGTTCGAGGTGTATGTCTCCCTGACCTGCCATAACTGCCCGGACGTGGTGCAGGCCCTGAACCTGATGGCGATCCAGAACCCGCGGATCAAGGCCACCATGATCGAGGGAAGCCTGTTCCAGGACGAGATCCGGGAGCGCCAGATCATGGGCGTGCCCACGGTGTTCCTCAATGGCACGATGTTCGGCAGCGGCCGCATGACACTGGAGGAGATCCTGGCGCGCATCGACCAGGGCGGCGCCGAGCGCGAGGCCCGGAAGATCGCCGCCAAGGACCCCTTCGACGTGCTGATCGTCGGTGGCGGGCCCGCGGGCGCCGCGGCGGCGGTGTATGCCGCGCGCAAGGGCATCCGCACCGGCATCGCCTCCGAGCGCTTTGGCGGGCAGGTGCTGGACACCCTGGGCATCGAGAACTTCATCTCGGTCAAGGAAACCGAGGGCCCGCGCTTCGCGCTGGCACTGGAGGAACACGTGCGCCACTACGACGTGGACATCATGAACCTGCAGCGCGCCAAGGCCATCGTGCCCGGCGAGCTGATCGAGGTGCAGCTGGAAAGCGGTGCGGCACTCAAGGCCCGCAGCGTGATCATCACCACCGGCGCGCGCTGGCGCACGATCGACGTGCCCGGCGAGAAGGAATACAAGAACAAGGGCGTGGCTTACTGCCCGCACTGCGACGCCCCCCTGTTCAAGGGCAAGCGTGTGGCGGTGATCGGGGGCGGCAACTCCGGTGTCGAGGCGGCGATCGACCTGGCCGGCGTGGTGGGTCATGTCACGCTGATCGAATTCGACCGGCAGCTGCGCGCCGATGCGGTGCTGCAACGCAAGCTCGAGAGCCTGCCCAACGTGACGGTGATCTGTCAGGCCCAGACCACCGAGATCACCGGCGACGGGCACAAGGTCAATGGCCTGCGCTACACCGACCGCACCACCGGCCAGAGCCAATGGGTGGCGCTGGAGGGCGTGTTCGTGCAGATCGGCCTGGTGCCCAACACCGACTGGCTGCGGGGGACACTGGCGCTGTCCAAGCATGGCGAGATCGTGGTGGACGCGAAAGGCCAGACCTCGGTGCCCGGCGTGTTCGCTGCGGGTGACGTGACGACGGTGCCGTTCAAACAGATCATCATCGCCGCCGGCGAAGGCGCCAAAGCCGCTCTGGGCGCTTTCGACCACCTGATCCGGACCCCGGCGCCGGAAGCGATCGCGGCCTGAGCGCGGCGCAGGTCTGAGGGCTTGCGGTGCTGCTCTGAGCGGGGCCATCCCGGGCGCTGCGCGGCCGAGCCACACGTAAACTGCCGGGGCCGTCACCCTCGCGCCCAGCCCTTGCCCGCGCCCCGCCGCCTCGTCGTCCTCACCGCCTGTGTCGTGCTGCTGCATGCCGCGGCGCTGTGGGCGCTCATGGGGGGACTGGCCCGGGACCCCTCGCCGGTTCTGGTGCCGGTGACCCTGCTGGGCGGGTCGACTCCAAGCCCCGCTCCCATCCCGACCCCTGCCCCGACCCCCGCCCCGACCGGCTTGCCCCGCCAAGCCGCCGCCCCGACCCCCGCATCGCACACGACCCAGGCCGCAGGCGTCCCCGCAGGAGTGCCGGCACCCCCCCCGGCCGGCGTCAAGGTGACGCCGCCGGCCGCCGAGTCGAACGCTACGGCCTCCCTCGCAGCCCCGGCGCCTCCCGCGGGCGCAGCCCCTGACGGCGGGGGCGTGTGGGCCGCTGCGCCGACCGCCGGTTCCACTGGGCAGACCGCCGCGGGTACCGGATCGTCCGGGGGGTCGGTCGCGGGATCTGCAGCCGGTTCGGGACGCGTCGAACTGCCATCGAGCGACGCGGCCTTCCTGCGCAACCCCGCGCCCGCCTACCCGCCTCGCAGCCGCCAGTTCGGGGAGCAGGGACGGGTGGTGGTGCGGGTGCTGGTGGATGCCGAGGGGCTGCCCCAGCGGGCGCAGGTTTACCAGTCCAGCGGTCATAACCGCCTGGACCAGGCCGCTGTGGCCACGGTGCTGCAGTGGCGCTATCTGCCAGGACGCCGAGCGGGGGTGCCCGAGGCGATGTGGCTGAACGTCCCGATCAGTTTCGTGCTGGAGTGAGGGGGCTCAGAGCCCGATCGCGGCGATGCCGGCGCGGGCGATCTGGGCGTCCTCATTGGACTTGACCCCGCTCACGCCGACGGCGCCCAGGCAGGCGCCGTCCTTCATGATCGGCACGCCGCCTTCGAGCATGCCGCGGATCTCCGGGGCGCTCAGGAAGGACACCCGGCCGCCGTTGATAACCTCTTCGTAAACGCGGGATTCGCGTCGGCCCAGGGCCGCGGTGTGGGCCTTGGCCGGGGCGATGTGGGCCGAGATCGGGGGCGCGCCGTCCAGGCGCTGCAGCCACAGGAGATGGCCCCCAGCGTCGGCGATGGCGATGGTGACGGCCCACTGGTGCTTGAGGGCTTCGGCCTCGGCGGCGGCGGCGATGGCTTTGACGTCGGACAGTTCGAGGAAATGTGTGGATTTCATAAGGGTCAAGCATAGCGGTTGGCCTAAGCCCACAGATCGACCCTAGAATCCGGGCATCTGAGTGCAAACTCATCACAAGGAGAGCTGTCATGAACGACCAAGTACAAACCGCCGACTACGGTTATGCCTTGCCGGCTGCCCAGCGCAACCGGGTCTTGCGTAATACCTATTGGTTGCTGGCCCTGAGCCTGCTGCCCACGGTGCTGGGTGCGTGGCTGGGCGTGGCCACGGGCATCACCCGCAGCCTCTCGGGTGGCGTGGGCCTGATCGTGTTCCTGGTGGGCGCCTTCGGCTTCATGTTCGCGATCGAGAAGACCAAGAACTCGGCGGCCGGCGTGCCGGTGCTGCTGGCCTTCACCTTTTTCATGGGTCTGATGCTCTCGCGCATGATCGCGATGGTGCTGGGCTTCTCCAACGGCGCCAGCCTGGTGATGACCGCCTTCGCCGGCACGGCCGGTGTGTTCTTCGTGATGGCCAGCCTGGCCACCGTGATCAAGCGCGACCTCTCGGGCATGGGCAAGTTCCTGTTCGTGGGCGCGCTGGTGGTGATGATCGGCAGCATCATCAACGTGTTTGTGGGTTCGAGCGTCGGCATGCTGGTGATCAGCGTGCTGGTGATCGGCATCTTCAGCGCCTACATGCTGTACGACGTGAAGCAGATCATCGACGGCGGCGAGACGAACTACATCTCGGCCACCCTGGCCCTGTACCTGGACATCTTCAACGTGTTCCA
>CAZUKC010000156.1:0-4456 GCA_964620375.1 uncultured Ramlibacter sp.
CAGCTCAACATGGCGCAGATGGCCGCCATCCTGAATCGGAACACGATCGGCGACCTGGTGAGCTTCACGCGCGAATTCCAGGTGAGCCTGCAGGGCCTGACCGACGAGCAGGCCGCCAAGGCCTTGCAAGACGAGCTCACCGCGGTCGCCGAGGCCCTTGCCGAGGCCGCGCTTGGCACCGCCGAGTTCCGGCGTGAGGGCGAGACTGCGGTGGCCGCGCTCGAGCGCCTTTCGCGTTCGCTGCTGTCGGTCAACGCGATCTTCGACACGCTCGGCCTGCAGGCGTACACGGCCAGCATCGAGGGCGCAGACCTCGCCTCGCGCCTGGCGGACGCCGCTGGTGGCCTGGAAAGCCTTTCCAGCATCACCACGGCCTACTACGAGACCTTCTACAGCGACGCCGAGCGCGCCGCGACGACGACGCGCCAGGTAGGCGAGGCCATGCGCAACCTTGGCCTGCAGATGCCGACGACTCGCGAAGGGTTCCGGGCCTTGGTCGAAGCGCAGGACCTCACGACGCAGGCCGGGCAGTCGACGTTCGTGGCGCTGCTCAACCTGGCGCCGGCGTTTGCGTCGGTAGTGCAGGAGGTTCAGCAGCTTGTCGATGGCACCGACGAGCTGGCGGCATCTGCTGAAGCCTTGCGCATTGAGCAGGAGAGGCTGGCCGCCGTGGCGCGTGAGCGCGCGGGCCTCGAGCGCCAGCTGCTCGAGGTGCAGGGCAACACAGCGGCCCTTCGGGCATTGGACCTGGCCGCGCTCGATGACTCCAACCGCGCGCTGCAGCAGCAGATCTGGGCGCTTACCGATGCGGCAGAGGCAAGCCGCCGGGCCGCTGCGGCCGAAGAAGAGGCCGCGCGCCAAGCGGCCGCAGCGCAAGAAGAGTCCGCGCGCCGGCTTGCCGCCGTTGCATCGCAGCGCGCCGGCCTGGAGCGTCAGCTGCTGGAGCTGCAGGGCAACACCGCCGCGCTGCGCGCCTTGGAGCTCGAGTCGCTGGATCAGTCGAACCGGGCGCTCCAACAGCAGATCTGGGCGATCGGCGACATGCGCAGCGCTCTCGAGCAAGCCGCCGACGCGGAGAGCGCGCGCGCGCAGGCGCTCGAGGCCGCGTACAACGATGCGCGGCAGGCGACCGACGATGCCCTGCAGCAGGCCCGCCAGGCCATCGATGCAGCCCGCAAGGGCGCCGCCGAGGCGCTGCAGGCTCAGTTCGACGCGCAACAGGCAGTCATCCAGGCGCAGATCGAGACGGCCACGCTTGCTCGCGATACGGCGCGCGAGCAGGTGGCGTCGATCACGAGGGTCTTCGAGACCATCCGCGACCAGGTCAACGAACTGCGGGGCGCGGCCGGCCTTGGGATGACCGCGGCGCAGGGTCGTGCCTTCCTCGAGCAAGCCATTGCGACGGCTCGCTCGACCGGCTATCTGCCGGAGCTCGACGCCTTGTCGGGAGCGATCTCCGCGGCTCGGGGCGGCCTGGACTCGCGCAACTTCCGGACCTCGACCGACCTGCGTCGAGCGCAGGCGAGGCTTGCAATCACGCTCGAAGACCTGGGCCAGGTTGCAGGCGATCAGCTCGACGCCGCGCAGTCGCAGCTCGATGCGCAGGAAGCGTCTCTGCAGGCGCTGGAGAGCCTTCTCGAGCAGGGCAAGGCGCAGTTCGATCAGGCGCTGGCGGCCAACGAGGCCTTCTACGACGCGCAGCTGGCAGCCGCGCAGGCGCAGGTCGACGAGCTGCGTGGCGTCAACTCGTCGGTCCTCTCGGTGGCCGATGCCATGGCCAGGCTTTCGCAGGCGATCCAGTCCGAGATTGGAGCGCGGGCCGCCGCGGCAAGTGCTGCTGCTGCGGCGGCGGCCGCCTCCGAAGTCGCCAGGCAGGCCAGGGTATCGGATGAGCCCAACCTGGGCCTGCTTGCCGGCGCCGCCTACGGGCCGTTCCAAGAGCCCAATCTAAGTGCCCTGGCGGCATGGGGCCCGTTCCAGTTTGCGTCCGGGGCAGCGTTCAACTACGGGGTCGTGCAGCGTCCGTCGGCGTTCCCGCTGGGCATCATGGGCGAGGCCGGGCCTGAGGCCATCATGCCGCTGTCGCGCGGCCCCAACGGCGCGCTCGGAGTGCGCTCGTTCGGCAACGAAGCGCTGGTGGCGGAGATGCAGGCGCTGCGCAACGAGCTCGAGGGCCTGCGCGCCGAGGCTCGCGCAACTGCGAGCCACGCCGCCAAGACGGCGCGCATTCTCGATCGCGTCACACCGGACGGCAACAGCCTGCAGACGGTGGCGGCGCCATGAAAGTCATCAAGCCCAAGACGTTCGCGCCCGCGATGCTGGCGTACTCGAGCGCCGTTGAGACCGCGGCCGCCTGGTCGTCTGGCACGACCTATGCCCTGGGCGCGGTCGTCGATTACGGCCAGAGCCTGTACGAAAGCCTGCAGGGGTCGAACCTCAACAGGCAGCCGGACACAAACCCGACCTGGTGGCAGCGAACCGGTCCGGACAATCGGCACGCGATGTTCGATCAGCAGGTGTCGACCGCGACATCGGCCACAAGTCCGCTCGTGGTGTCCGTGAACACCGGCGCGATCAACAGCGCCGCGCTGGTCGGCCTCGTTGGAGCCAAGCTCAACATCTGGCTGACCAGCAGCGCCGCGAGCTTCACCTCGCGCGCCTCGAGCGCGACCTGGGTCGACTATCAGGGCGTCATCCAGACCGCCGGCTCGAACGTGCCGCGCTACGGGCACAACCCGGCAACCTTGCTGCCGACGGGCCTGATGATCGAAAGCGCTGCCACGAACCTGGTGCTGCGAAGCGCCGAGTTCGACAACGCCTCCTGGACGAAGCAGCGAACGACGGTGACGGCCAACTCGGTGACGGCGCCAGACGGCACGACGTCGGCCGATCTGGTCACCGGCACCGGCGCCGCAGGCGGCGCGATGAGCGTGCAGCAGTCTGTCACGGCCGCAGGCTCGACGGCCTACGCGCTGAGCGTGTGGGCAAAGGCGGGCACGGCCACGTGGCTGGTGATCTACGGGTTCGACGGCACCACCACGCCAGGGCAGTGGTTCAACCTCAGCACCGGCGCAATCGGGCAGACCGACGCCGGCATGTCCCTGCCCAAGATCGAGGCCTTCCCGGGCGGCTGGTATCGGTGCTCTGTCGTGCGAACCACCGGATCGGGCGCAACGAGCCTTCGCGCCGAGTTCGCTCAGGCCGCTGCCGACGGCACGACGATCGCTGCCGACACGAAGACGTTCCACCTGTGGGGCGCGCAAGCCGAGGCTGGGTCTGCGGCCACGTCTTACGTGGCCACGGCCGGCACTACGGCAACCCGCGCGGCCGACGTCGGCACCGGCGCGAGCGTGGTGTACGCCAAGAGCGTGAATCTTGACGGCACGATCCTCGCCGACTGGTATCAGTATTTCTTCGAGGAGGCCGTTCAGCTCGGCGAGGTTGTGCGCACCGACGTCGTCCCGTACACGAACGGCCAGCTCAGCATCAGCTTGCACGGTCCGGGCACGGTCGAGATCGGGAATCTCCTGTTTGGCACCTTCTACGACCTGGGCGACACGGAGTTCGGCGCATCGGCTGGCATCACCGATTACTCGGTCAAGGAGACCGACGAATTCGGCGACGTCACGTTCGTGCCGCGCACCTTCGCCAAGCGCCTTACCGCGCGCATGCAGCTCGATGCGGCGCAAATGAACAAGGTGCAGCGTGTGCTCGCCGATGTGCGCGCCACGCCCTGCGTGTGGATTGGCGCAGATGACCAGGCGCTCTACGCCCCGCTGATCGTCTACGGGTGGTACCGCGACTTCTCAATTGACGTCGCTTATCCGACAACGAGTTTCGTGAGCCTCGAGGTCGAAGGCCTCACCTGACAGGACTGCTATGCCGATTACACCTCTTCCGACGCCGCCGTCTCGCCAGGACCCCGGCAATTTTGCAACCCGCGCCGACGATTTTCTTGGCGCTCTTCCGGCCTTTGCGACCGAAGCAAATGCAACGGCCACGCAGGTCAATTCGGACGCAACCAGCGCATCGAATTCGGCGGCAGCCGCAGCCGCGTCAGCAGCTGGAGCGACTGCAGTATCTGGCGTCACAAAGTGGGTCAGCGGCACGACCTACGCCGAAGGCTCGGCTGTCTGGTCGCCGGCCAACTTTCTGACCTACCGCCGGAAGGCGGCGGGCGCTGGCACAGCCGACCCCAGCGCGGACACCACCAACTGGGCCCCGATTGCAGGCACGGGCAACGTGTCGACTTCGAGCGGCGTGACGACCCTCCAAGGGACGGCAACCGTCGGGGCGACGGTGAAGCTGCTCGAGGGCAGCAACAACGGAACGCACGCGGTCAGCCTGCGCGCCCCGGCTTCTGTCGCTGCCGATGTGACGTTCACGATGCCAGGCAGCCTCGGCTCGGCTGGGCAAGCCATCACAACTGACGGTTCCGGCAACCTCGGTTTCGCCA
>CAZUKC010000157.1:0-4394 GCA_964620375.1 uncultured Ramlibacter sp.
GCTTCCTTGATGCTCACCTTGATGATGTCGCCCACGCTGGCGTAGCGACGCTTGGAGCCACCGAGCACCTTGATGCACAGCACGGATTTCGCGCCCGTGTTGTCGGCGACTTCGAGCCGGGATTCAGTCTGGATCATTTCTAAATATTCCCAACTTGTACCCAGTGGCCTGCGCCACTGAATCAGTCTTGGGCCTGTCGGCGCCCTGCATGACACAAGGCTTCGATAAGGCAGAAATCAGATACCAAGCCTGCTCAATTCTCAATTTCCAGGCCTAGCACCCAACGCTCGCCAAAAAATAGGCGAGCCCGCGATTATGCCTGAAAACTGGGAGGCGTCAAGCCGCCCTGTCCGGACCGGCCGGCAGATAGCCTGCCGCCAGGGCCCGGAAGTCGTCCGCGCGGGGGTCGGCGCCGGTCTCTTCCTGCAAGATCGCGGCGACCGCATCCGTGAGGCTGGCGGCCCGACGTGCATCCAGGAAGAGCAGGCGGGAGCGCCGGGCCAGGACGTCCTCGACCGTGCGGGCGTACTCCTGGCGGGCGGCGAAACGCACCATCGCCTCGGTCAGCCCTCCGTCCAGGGGGCGGTCCGCGCCGGGCAGGGCCTGGACGCCGGATGCCTCTGCCCCATAAAGGTGCAGTCCGGGCGCTCCGGCCAAGTCGCCTCGGACAGGCGCATCAGTGGCACCGACCAGCTTTAAGTTAGCGGTCACACTCGCAAATCCCTTTGTTTCGCCGGACGTGAGGAGGCCGTGGTGGGCGCATTGCGCCAGGACGTCCTCGGCCATGGCGCGGTAGGTCGTCCATTTGCCGCCGGTCACGGTGACCAGCCCGCTAGGGCTGACCTGGACCGTGTGCTCGCGGCTCAGGGATCGGGTAGCGCTGGCGTCGTCCTGGGTCGGTCGCACCAGGGGGCGCAGGCCAACCCACTGGCTGCGAACCTCCTGCCGGGTGGGCACCCGGACCAGGTAACGACCGAGCTCCGACAGGATCAGGTCGACCTCGCCAGCCAGGGGACGGGGTTCGCGTGGCAGGTCCTGCCGCGGGGTGTCGGTGGTGCCCAGGATGAGCTTGCCCAGCCAAGGCACCGCAAACAGGACGCGGCCATCGGCCGTGCGGGGCACGATCAGCGCCTCGCGGCCGGGCAGGAAGTCCGGATCGACCACCAGGTGCACGCCCTGGCTGGGGGCGACCAGGGGACGCATCGGTCGGCCGCTGGCCTGGCCGTCCAGCGCACGCAGGGCGTCGACCCAGACGCCGGTGGCATTGACCACGCAGGCCGCCTCGACCCGGAAATCGCGGCCCGTCTCGCGGTCGCGGGCGTGCAGCCCGGCGACGCGACCGGCCTCGTGCACCAGGCCCGTGACCTCGCAGTGATTGAGCACCAGCGCGCCCTCACGGGCCGCGGTGCGGGCCAGGGCGATGGCCAGGCGGGCATCGTCGAACTGGCCGTCCCAATAGCGCACAGCGCCCTTGAGACCCTCGCCGCGCAGGGTGGGCAGGGCGTGCAGCGCCTGGCTTCGGCCAAGGAATTCGGTGCGCCCGAGGCCTGCGGCGCCGGCCAGCGCGTCATAGGCCTTCAGGCCGGCACCGTAGAACGGCAACTCCCACCAGCGGTAGGCCGGCATGACGAAAGACAGGGGCTGGGCCAGGTGCGGCGCGTTGCGCAGCAGCGTGGTGCGTTCGTGCAGCGCCTCGCGCACCAGCGAGAGGTTGCCCTGCGCGAGATAGCGCACGCCCCCGTGCACCAGCTTCGTGGCGCGGGAGGAGGTGCCACCCGCGAAATCGTGCGACTCCAGGAGAACCACCGAGAGCCCGCGTGCGGCGGCATCGAGGGCCACGCCCAGCCCGGTGGCCCCGCCGCCGACGACGGCGAGGTCATGGCGGCGGGGCTGCGCCAGGCGCTCGAGTAGCTGTGCTCGCTGCATCCGATGATTGTGGCTTAGCAGGGGGTGTGGCTCACGACGATAGACTCATGTGATGACCGACCGCACGCTTTCCTCCTCGCAGGACACCCTGGCCTTCATTGGCGGGGGCAACATGGCCAGCGCCATCATTGGCGGACTGCTCCGCCAGGGTCTGCCGGCCGCGCGCATCGAGGTGGTGGAGCCCGTCGAGGCCGCACGCACGCGCCTGCAGCAGTCGCTGGGCGTGAACGCGATGGCCGCCCCCGGGCCGCAGCTGCAAGCCGCATCCCTGGTGGTGTGGGCGGTGAAACCGCAGATGTTCCGGGAGGCCGCCGCACAGGTACGACCGCACCTGGCGCAGCCCCTGCACCTGAGCGTGGCCGCCGGGATCCGCTCGGACAGCATCGCCACCTGGCTAAGCACCGAGCGCGTGGTGCGCTCCATGCCCAACACGCCGGCGCTGGTGGGCCAGGGCATGACGGCGCTGTATGCGCGATCGGCCGTGGACGCCGCAGACCGCGCGCGCATCGAGCAGGTGATCGCCACCACCGGAGAATTCCTCTGGGTCCATGAAGAAAAGCATCTGGATGCCGTGACCGCCCTGTCCGGGTCCGGGCCGGCGTATGTCTTCCTGTTCCTGGAGGCCATGATCGAGGCCGGCGCGCAGATGGGCCTTACGCGCGAGCAGGCCAAGCGGCTGGCGATCGCGACCTTTGCCGGCGCGTCACAGCTGGCGCGTGAGGCCGAGGAACCGCCGCAGGTGCTGCGCGAACGCGTGACCTCCAAGGGCGGCACCACCTATGCGGCCTTGACCTCGATGCAGCAGGACCAAGTGTCAGCCGCCTTCATCAAGGCGATGCATGCCGCGTGCCGCCGGGCGGGCGAGCTGGGCGACGAGTTTGGCAAGGCCTGAACTTCAGCGCAGCGCGTAGGCGGCCGCCACGCCCGCGAAGACGGTAAAGCCCAGCCAGTGGTTGACCCGGAAGGCGCGGAAGCACCCTTCGCGCGTACGGGTGCGGATCAAGGTGAAATGCCACAGGGCCTGCGCGCCTGCAGCCGCCAGGGCCAGCGCATAGGGAACGCCGCCGAGCTGCGGCCACAGCAGCCCCGCCCATGAGGCCAGGAACACCGCGTAGCAGGCCATCACCCCTGCGACGTCGGCACGACCGAGCGTGATCGCGGAGGTCTTCATGCCGATGCGCAGGTCGTCGTCGCGATCGACCATGGCGTATTCGGTGTCGTAGGCCAGCACCCAGAACAGGTTGCCCGCCAGCAAGGCCCAGGCCAGCGCCGGCACCTGACCCTGCACCGCGGCGAAGGCCATGGGAATGCCGAAGCTGAACGCCACACCCAGCACCGCCTGCGGCATGGACACCACGCGCTTGGCAAAGGGATAGAGGATGGCGATGACCAGCGCTGCGAAGGACCAGGCGATGGTGGCGGCGTTGGTGGTGAGGACAAGGCCGAACGCGGCCAGGGCGAGCACCGCCCCCACCCCCAGCGCCTCGCGGGTGGAGATGCGGCCCGAGGTGACCGGGCGCTGCGCGGTGCGCTTGACGTGGCGGTCGAAGTCGCGGTCGGCGACGTCGTTCACGCAGCAGCCCGCGCTTCGCATCAGGATGGTGCCCAGGGTGAAGACGGCGAGCAGGTGCCAGCCGGGAAAGCCGCCGGCCGCCACCCACAGGCCGCTGAGCGTGGGCCACAGGCACAGGAGCCAGCCGGCGGGCCGGTCCCAGCGAATCAGATCCAGATAAAGGCGCAGGCGCTGGCGCAGGCCCTGCGGGCCGGCGGGCGGAGACGTCTCAGCCTGGACCTCGGATGTCATCGATCAGTCTGCGAGTATCGAGCGCAGCATCCACGCGGTCTGCTCGTGGCTCGTCATGCGCTGCGTCAGCAGGTCGGCGGTGGGCTCGTCACTGCACTGATCGGCCATGGGAAACAGCTCGCGGGCGGTACGGGCCACGGCCTCGTGGCCCGCGACGAGCAGGCGCACCATCTCTAGCGCCGCGGGCGGGTCGCGGGGCGCTTCGGCCAGGGTGGTGAGCTCGGCGAAGCGCGCATAGCCGCCGGGGGCGGTATGGCCCAGGGCGCGTATGCGTTCGGCGATCGGATCGATCGCGTTCCACAGCGCGGTGTACTGCTCCATGAACAGGGTGTGCAGGGACGTGAACATCGGGCCCTTGACGTTCCAGTGAAAATTGTGCGTGGTGAGGTAGAGGGTGAAGGTGTCGGCGAGCAGGCGCGACAGGCCTTGTGCGATGGCGGCGCGATCGCCTTCGCTGATACCGATCTGAAGGGCGGGAAGGGTGGCGGTGGCCATGGAAGCTCCTTGCATGAGGCGTGAGACAGGCCGAAGACTTTACGGGGCGCGCCCTGCGCAGGGCAAGCACAGCCAGTGAATCGGCGTCATGGTCTGACAGACCTCAGGACAGCCGCTTGACGCCAGGCAGTTCGCAGGCATAGACGGCGTTGCGCAGCGCGGCGATGGC
>CAZUKC010000158.1:0-4384 GCA_964620375.1 uncultured Ramlibacter sp.
TGATGGGGATCAACACCGCCATCTACTCGCGCTCGGGGGGCAGCCTGGGCATCGGCTTCGCCATCCCGGTGTCCACCGCCAAGCTGGTGCTGGAGGGCATCGTGAAGGAAGGCGTGGTGCGACGCGGCTGGATCGGCGTGGAGCCGGCCGACCTTTCGCCCGAACTGGTGGAAACCTTCGGGGTGAAGAGCCGGCGCGGCGTGCTGATCACCGGCGTGCTGCAGAACGGCCCGGCCGCGCGCGCCGGCGTGCGCCCCGGCGACGTGATCACGGAAGTGGGCGGCAAGCCCGTCGCCAACGTCTCGGAGCTGCTGTCCAGCGTAGCGTCGCTCAAGCCGGGCACGGCCGTCGAGTTCCGGCTTCAACGCAAGGAAGCGAACCTCGCTGTGACGGTCACGGCCGGCCTGCGTCCGAAGCCGCAGGCCGTGCCCTCACCCCGTTGAATCTCGCTGAAACGCCCCGGCCTCGCCGGCCTCAGGCGTCGGGGCTGGGCGTAGGCGTTGTCTCGTCAGTGGGCGCCTGCGTGTGCTTGATGAACAGCTTGGCCGCCCAGATCCCCACCTCGTAGAGGATGATCATCGGGATGGCCAGGGCCAGCTGCGACACCACGTCGGGCGGCGTCACGATGGCCGCCACGATGAAGGCCAGCACGATGAAGTAGCTGCGAAAGGCCTTGAGCTTCTCGATCGAGACGATGCCCATACGCGCCAGCACGATGACGACGATCGGGACCTCGAAGGCCAGGCCAAAGGCCAGGAACATGGTGAGCACAAAGCTCAGGTAGGCCTCGATGTCCGGCGCGGCGGTGATGCTCTTGGGCGCGAAACTCTGGATGAAGGCGAAAACCTGGCCGAACACGAAGAAGTAGCAGAAGGCCACGCCGATGAAGAACAGCACGGTGCTGGACACCACCAAGGGCATGACAAGCTTTTTCTCGTGCGAGTACAGGCCCGGCGCGACGAAGGCCCACACCTGATAGAGCACCACCGGCAACGCGATCAGGAAAGCCGTCATCAGCAGGATCTTCAGCGGCACCAGGAAGGGCGAGATCACCGAGGTGGCGATCAGGGTCGCGCCCTGGGGCAGCGTGGCGGTGAGGGGCGCCGCCAGCACGTCGTACAGCGAGCCTGGCCCGGGCCAGATGGCCAGGCCCGCCCCGGCAACCGCCACGGCGATGAACGCCTTGATCAGCCGGTCACGCAACTCCACCAGGTGGGCGACAAAGGGCTGTTCGGTCCCGGCGAGTTCGTCGTCTTTTTGGGGGGAGTCGGCCATCTAGTTGAACTTCTTGGGCCGATAGCGGGCCACCCGGGCCGCTCCGGACAGCGCATGACGGCGCACGCCGTTGCGGGCCTTGTACCAATTGGGCGTGGCGCCCTGCTTCAGGCGCCATTTCTTGCCCGGGTGCTTGTACTCGGGCAGGGCGGGCGGCACCTCCAGCGGGGCGCTGTAGTCGAGGGCAGCGGTGTCGCCCAGACCAGCGCTCAGGTCGGCGGTCGTGGATTGGATCGAGCTTTCGACGTCACGCGCCGCGGTCTCGACGGTGTCCTTCATCTTGCGAAGCTCGTCCAGCTCGATGGAGCGATTGACCTCGGCCTTGACGTCCGAGACATAGCGCTGGGCCTTGCCCAGAAGGGTGCCGACGGTACGGGCGACGCGCGGCAGCTTCTCGGGACCGATGACGATCAACGCCACGGCGCCAATCAGCGCGATCTTGGAGATGCCGAGTTCTATCACGGACGGACCAGGGAACGGGGACAGCGCGGCAGGGCGAGCACGCTCGCCTCAGGCCGCCCGGACCGTTCAGGACTTGTTGCGGGCCTCGACGTCGATGGTCGTCTTGCCGTCGGCGGCGGGCTGGCCGGAGGTGACCTGCTGCGAAGGCGAGGTGGGCGCAGGCGCGGCCTCGGCCTGAGCCGAGCCGTCCTTCATGCCGTCCTTGAAGCCCTTGACGGCGCCGCCGAGGTCGGAGCCGATGTTTTTGAGCTTTTTGGTGCCGAAGACCAGCACGATGATCAGCAAGACGATCAGCCAGTGCCAGATGGAAAAGGTACCCATGGATTACTCCTGAATGAATTCGGTGGACTGCGGGCCATTTTAGACCCGCGGGGCCATGTCCCCTCACCCGCGTCGGGCAGGGCTCAGCCCTTGAACCAGGGCCGCGGGCCGCCCATGACGTGCAGGTGCAGGTGGTGGATTTCCTGGCCGCCCTCGGCGCCGGTGTTGGTGACGACCCGCCAGCCGCCCTGCGGGTAGGGGTTGCAGCCCTCCTGCAATGCCAGCTTCGGCACCAGGGTCATCATGTGCCCCAGCAAGGCCGCGTGCTGGGCATCCACCTGGGCCATCGAGGGAATGTGGGCCTTGGGGATCAGGAGGAAATGCACCGGCGCCCAGGGGTGGATGTCGTGAAAGGCGTAGACCTGGTCGTCCTCGTAGACCTTGCGGGAGGGGATCTGGCCCTGGGCAATCTTGCAGAACAGGCAGTCGGGGTCGTGGCGGGTGGCAGTCATGGCAGGACGGGCCCCTGAGGCGGGGCGTGGTGGGCGAATCGCAGCCAGCCGCGGATGCACCGGTACAGGTACCACAGGCCGACGATGGCGTGCGCCAGGGCGCCGGGCAGCACGAACGCGAAGTACAGCGGCAGGGTGAGCACCAGCCACAGCACGGTCCACCAGAAGGTGGCGATCATGTAGCGGTGGTGGAGGATGTAGAGGGGGTCGCGCTCGTCGGCACGGCGCACATAGTTGACGATGAGGGCGATCACCGCCAGGGCGCCCAGGCTCAGCCAGGCCCAGGTGTGCAGGCCATAGAGCACGTGCATGAGGAGGCGGTCACCCTGCGGGCGCGGGCCGGCCGGCAGGGGGTCGAGGACTTCGGGCTCGCTCATGGGATCTCGCGGGGAATCTCGGGCGGGTCAGGCCGGGGCTTCAGTCCTGGCCGGCCTCGCGGGCCTGGGCCTTGCGCAGGGCTTTTTCTTCCAGGCCCGACAGGCCTTCGCGGCGCACGAGTTCGTCGATCACGTCCTGCGGCGTGAGGCCGTAGTGGGCCAGCGCGATCAGGGTGTGGAACCACAGGTCGGCGACCTCGCCCACGAGTTTGTGCCGGTCACCGCCGTGGTCGATGTCCTTGGCGGCCATGACGACCTCGGTCGCCTCTTCCCCGACCTTCTTCAGGAAGGCGTCGGGCCCCTTGTGCAGCAAGCGCGCCACGTAGCTTTTCTCCGGGTCGCCGCCGCGGGCGGGCTTGCGGCTTTCGATGACGGCGGCCAGACGGGCCAGGGAGTCAGAGGAGGACATGTCGCGGTTCATGTGTAGATGGTGCCGGGGTCTTTCAGGACCGGGTCTACCGCCTGCCATTGGCCCTCGCGCAGCACGCTGTAGAAGCAGCTGTGGCGGCCGGTGTGGCAGGCGATGCCAGGTTCGTGACCGAGTTGGGTGACCCGCAGCAAGATGACGTCGTTGTCGCAGTCCAGGCGGATCTCGTGGACGGTCTGCACGTGGCCAGACTCCTCGCCCTTGGCCCACAGCCGGTTGCGCGAGCGGCTGAAGTAGACGGCACGGCCCTCCTGGGCGGTGCGTTGCAGGGCCTCGCGGTTCATCCAGGCGAACATCAGCACGTCACCGGAAGACGCTTCCTGTGCGATGACGGGCACGAGCCCGCGCTCGTCCCACTTGATCTGGTCCAGCCATTGCATGCCGTGATTCTCCCCCAAGCGCTCCCCCGGGGTGGAGCGGGCAGGCGGCAGGCTCACAGGCGCACGGGGATGCCGCGCGCCTGCAGGTGGCGCTTGGCCTGCTGCACGGTGTATTGGCCGTAGTGGAAGATGCTGGCGGCCAGCACCGCGTCGGCCCCCCCCTGCTGCACGCCGTCGGCCAGATGGTCCAGGTTGCCCACGCCGCCTGAGGCGATCACGGGCACGGCCACCGCATCGGCCACCGCTCGGGTGAGGGCCAGGTCAAAGCCGGACTTGGTGCCGTCGCGGTCCATGCTGGTCAAAAGAATCTCGCCGGCGCCGCGGCGCGCCATCTCGGTGGCCCAGGCCACGGCGTCCAGGCCGGTGTTCTTGCGCCCGCCATGGCTGTAGACGTCCCAGCCCGGGCCGCGGGCGGCTTCGTCGTCACCGGTGCGACGCTTGGCGTCGATGGCCACCACGATGCACTGCGCGCCATAGCGGTCGGAGGCATCGGAGATCACCTGCGGATTGGCGATGGCGGCCGAATTGAAACTGGTCTTGTCGGCGCCGGCATTGAGGAGGCGACGTACATCGTCGACGGTACGCACACCACCGCCCACGGTCAGGGGAATGAACACCTGCGAGGCGACGGCCTCGATGATGTGCAAGATCAGGTCACGGCCATCGCTGGTGGCGGTGATGTCCAGAAAG
>CAZUKC010000159.1:0-4375 GCA_964620375.1 uncultured Ramlibacter sp.
GTGGAAGGTGTTGCCCAGGATGATCTGCGCGCCCATCTCCTCGAGGGATCGCGGCGTTACGCCCTTGACCGTGCCATAGGTGCCCACCGGCATGAAGATGGGGGTCTGCACCACGCCGTGGTTCAGGGTCAGCCTGCCGCGACGCGCGTGGCCTTCGGTCTTAAGGACTTCAAATTCGAGCATCTTGGGTAACGGGCGCCAGGTGGGGGGTCAGTGTCAGGGTCAGCGTGGATCCGGCTTTGCCGGTCCACCGGTGACGCCCCCCTGGGGGGGAGGCGACCGCAGGTCGCTTCGGGGGGGTGCTTTCTCCAGAAGCATCGCGTCGCCGTAGCTGAAAAATCGGTACTCGTGAGCGATCGCGTGGCGGTAAATCGACATGATTTTCTCGTACCCCGCAAACGCACTCACCAGCATCATCAGCGTTGATCGCGGCAGATGGAAGTTGGTGATCATCAGGTCCACCACCTTGAAGTCGAACCCCGGCGTGATGAAGATGCTGGTGTCCCCCGTGACCTGGCCGCTGGCGGCCCACGATTCCAGCGTGCGCACCGTGGTCGTGCCCACCGCCAGGATGCGCCCGCCTCGCGCGCGGGCTGCAGAGAGCGCTTCCTGCGTCGCTGCCGGCACGTCGTACCACTCGCTGTGCATCTGGTGCTCGGCGATGTTCTCGGTCTTCACCGGCTGGAAGGTGCCAGCCCCCACGTGCAGGGTCACGCTGGCCCGTTCGATGCCGCGCGCCTGCAGGCCGGCCAGCACTCCCTCGTCAAAGTGCAGGGCGGCGGTGGGCGCGGCCACGGCGCCCGGCTTGCTGGCGAACACGGTCTGGTAGCGGCGCTCGTCGTCTGCGGTGTCGGCATGCTCGATGTAGGGCGGCAGCGGCACATGGCCGTGGGCGGCCATCAGCACGTGCGGTTCATCGGAAAAGCGCAGTCGGAACAGGGGGCCGTCATCCTGCGGCCAGCGCCCCAGCAGCGTGGCTTCGAAGCCGCCGTCCATGCGCAGCACGGTACCCAGCGGGGGCTTCTTGCTCACTTTCATGTGGGCCACCACCTCGTGGCCGGTCAGCACCCGCTCGACCAGCAGCTCCAGTTTTCCGCCGGTGGGCTTCTCGCCAAACAGGCGGGCCTTGATCACCTGTGTGTCGTTGAACACCAGCAGGTCGCCTGCACGCAGCAGGCCGGGCAGGTCACGGAAGATGCAGTCGACGGGTTGCGGGCCGCGGCCATCGAGCAGGCGCGAGGCGCTGCGTTCGGGCGCGGGGTGCTGGGCGATCAGCTCGGGGGGCAGGGCGAAGTCGAAGTCGCCGAGGGTGTAGGTGCGCATGCTTGAGGGCTGGACGGGCCCGTGCCAAGAAGGGGTTGGAGAGGGACGAGGCAGAATTGTCCCATGCAAGGCAGCAAGCCCCTGTCCGCGCCCCAGAAGGCCCTGCGCAAGCTGGGACTGTCGCGGGACATCGACCTGGCGCTACACCTGCCGCTTCGCTACGAAGACGAGACCCGCCTCACCCGCCTGCGTGACGCCCGCGAGGGCGACACCGTGCAGGTCGAGGGCACCGTCACCGGTAACGAGATCGCCTACCGCCCCCGGCGCCAGCTGGTGGTCACGCTGGACGACGGCACTGACACCTGCCAGCTGCGGTTTTTCAGCTTCTACCCCGCGCAGCAGAAGTCGCTGGCGGTGGGCACCCGCATCCGCGCCCGCGGCGAGCTGCGGGGCGGGCTTTTTGGCTGGCAGATGGTGCATCCGGTGTGTCGCCCCGCGCAGGGCCCGCTGCCCGAGGCGCTCACACCGGTCTATCCCACCGTGGCCACGCTGCCCCAGGCCTACTTGCGCAAGGCGGTGCTCTCCGGCCTGTCGCGGGCCGATCTGTCTGACACCTTCCCGCCAGGGATGGCCGCTCGCCTCGGCCTGGATCCTGCCTGGGGCCTGCGCGAGGCGCTGCAGTTCCTGCACCACCCCGGTCCGCGCACGCCCCTGGCCACCTTCGAAGACCGGACGCATCCCGCCTGGCAACGCCTGAAAGCCGAGGAACTGCTCGCGCAGCAACTGTCGCAGCTGCAAAGCAAGCGCGAACGCGACGCGCTGCGCGCGCCCGCCCTCGCTGCGGCCGCCGGCGGCCTGCACGAGCAGCTCCTGTCCGCCTTGCCCTTCGGCCTCACGCGGGCCCAGCATCGTGTAGCCGAAGAGATTGCGCGCGACCTGGCCCGCCCCGTCCCCATGCACCGCCTGCTGCAAGGCGACGTGGGCTCGGGCAAGACCGTGGTCGCAGCCCTGGCCGCCGCGGTGGCCATCGACACCGGTGCGCAGTGCGCCCTCATGGCCCCCACCGAGATCCTCGCCGAGCAGCATTTCCGTAAGTTGATCGGGTGGCTCGAGCCTCTGCTGGCGCCGCGTGGCCGGCGCGTGGCCTGGCTCACCGGCAGCCAGAAAAAGAAGGAGCGCGCCGCGATGCTCGCCCTGATCGCCAGCGGCGAGGCGGCCCTGGTGGTCGGCACGCACGCGGTGATCCAGGAGCAGGTGCAGTTCCAGCACCTGGCCCTGGCCATCATCGACGAGCAGCATCGCTTTGGCGTGGCGCAGCGCCTGGCGCTGCGCGAGAAGATGCAGGACGCCGGTGTCGAGCCGCACCTCTTGATGATGTCGGCCACACCCATTCCGCGCACGCTGGCCATGAGTTACTACGCCGACCTGGACGTGTCGACCCTGGACGAACTTCCCCCCGGGCGCACGCCCGTGGTCACCAAGGTCATCGCCGACACGCGCCGCGAGCAGGTGATCGAGCGGATCCGCGTGCAGGTCCAGGGCGGTCGCCAGGCCTACTGGGTCTGCCCCCTGATCGAGGAGAGCGAGGCTCTGGACCTCACCAACGCCACCGCCACCCACCAGGCCCTGAGCGAGGCCCTGCCCGGCATCCTGGTGGGCCTGCTGCATTCGCGTATGCCGGTCGCCGAGAAGAAGGCGGTGATGTCCCTGTTCGAGTCGGGCGAAATGGGTGTGCTGGTCGCCACCACCGTGATCGAGGTGGGCGTGGACGTGCCCAATGCCTCGCTGATGGTGATCGAGCACGCCGAGCGCTTCGGCCTGTCGCAGCTGCACCAGCTGCGCGGGCGCGTGGGCCGCGGCGCAGCCGCCTCGGCCTGCGTGCTGCTGTATGGCACGGGCGAAGGCGGCCGCCTGGGCGACACCGCGCGCGAGCGCCTGAAGGCCATGGCCGAGACCAATGACGGCTTCGAGATTGCGCGCCGCGACCTGGAGATCCGCGGCCCGGGCGAGTTCCTGGGCGCGCGCCAGTCGGGTGCCCCCCTCCTGCGGTTTGCCGATCTGGAGGCCGACCGGCCCCTGCTGGAGAAGGTCCGCGCCCTGGCCCCGGCCCTGCTCGATCGCCATCCCGAGCTCGCCGAACGCCACGTCGCGCGCTGGCTCGGTGGAAAATCCGACTATCTCAAGGCCTGAACCGGGCTTGAACCCCACGACACGTCGACATGACCCTCACAGAACTCAAATACATCGTCGCCGTCGCGCGCGAACGTCATTTCGGCAAGGCGGCCGAAGCTTGCTTCGTCTCGCAGCCCACACTCTCGGTCGCCATCAAGAAGCTGGAAGACGAACTCGAGGTCAAGCTCTTCGAGCGCAGTGCGAACGAGGTCGCCATCACCCCGCTGGGCGAGGAGATCGTGCGCCAGGCCCAGAGCGTGCTGGAGCAGGCCGCCTCCATCAAGGAAATCGCCAAGCGCGGAAAGGATCCGCTGTCCGGCCCCTTGAAGCTGGGCGTGATCTACACCATCGGCCCCTACCTGCTGCCCGACCTCGTGCGCGAAGCCATCGAGCGCACGCCCCAAATGCCGCTGATGCTGCAGGAGAACTTCACCGTGCGGCTGCTGGAGATGCTGCGCACCGGCGAGATCGACTGCGCCATCCTCGCCGAGCCCTTCCCCGATACCGGCCTGGCCCTGGCGCCTCTTTACGACGAGCCCTTTCTGGCGGCCGTGCCCAGCGCACATCCCCTGGCCGCCAAGGACACCATCACCTCGCAGGAGCTCAAAAGCGAGACCATGCTGCTGCTCGGGGCCGGCCACTGTTTCCGCGACCACGTGCTCGAGGTCTGCCCCGAGTTCGCGCGCTTTTCCAGCGACGCCGAGGGCATCCGCAAAAGCTTCGAAGGCTCGTCGCTGGAGACCATCAAGCACATGGTGGCCGCCGGCATGGGCGTCACGCTGGTACCGCGCCTGTCGGTGACGGACGAGGCGCTGGAGGGCCCAGGCGCCAGGCGCCGCAAGGAGACCCGGTCCTACGTGAAGTACATCCCCTTCGCCGACGGCGACGTGCCGTACCGGCGCGTGGTCCTGGCCTGGCGGCGCAGCTTCACCCGCTACGA
>CAZUKC010000160.1:0-4343 GCA_964620375.1 uncultured Ramlibacter sp.
CACTCGATGCTCTATGACGGCGGCAAGCGCCTGTACTACATGGGCCCCATGTTCCGCCACGAGCGCCCACAGCGTGGCCGCTACCGCCAGTTCCACCAGATCGGCGCCGAGGCCCTGGGCTTTGCCGGTCCTGACGTCGACGCCGAGATCATCCTGCTGGCCGATGCGTTGTGGCGTGAGCTCGGTCTCACGAATGTGCGCCTGGAGATCAACAGCCTGGGGCAGCCCGCCGAGCGTCGGCAGCACCGCGCCGAGCTGATCGCCTACTTCGAGCGCCACGCCGACGTGCTGGATGAAGACGCGCGCCGCCGCCTGCACACCAACCCGCTGCGCATCCTGGACACCAAAAACCCGGCGATGCAGCCGATGGTGCAGGGCGCGCCGCGCCTGATCGATTTCCTGGGTCCCGAGTCGCTCGCGCACTTCAATGGCGTGAAGGCCATGCTAGAGGCCAACGGCATCGCCTACACCGTCAACCCGCGCCTGGTCCGCGGCATGGACTACTACAACCTCACCGTCTTCGAATTTGTCACCGACAGCCTGGGCGCGCAGGGCACCATCTGCGCCGGCGGGCGCTACGACGACCTGATCGCGCAGATCGGCGGCAAGCCGGCGCCTGCCGTGGGCTGGGCGCTGGGGGTCGAGCGCGTGCTCGAACTCGTGCGCGAGCAGGGCGCCGCGATTCCCGAGCCGGTTCCCGATGCCTACGCCATCGTGCCCGACGCCGCTGCCATGCCCGTGGTGCTGCGCACCCTGCAGGCCCTGCGCGCGGCCGGCCTGAAGGTACAGATGCATGCCGCCTCGGCCGAGGGCCTGGGCAGCATGAAATCGCAGTTCAAGAAGGCCGATGCCAGCGGCGCCCGCCATGCCCTGATCTTCGGTGCCGACGAACTGGCCGCTGGTGAGGTGACGGTCAAGTCCTTGCGCGATGGCGCAGGCGCGCAGGCCCGCCGGCCGCTGGCGGCAGCTGCCGAATGGGCCGCGGGACTGAAGGCCTGATTCTGCGGGCGGCCGGTCCGCCCTCACTACAATCCAAGGCTCACCGCGGACACCTCATGGCCCAACATCTCGACCTCGAAGAACAGGAGCAGCTTGCGCAGTTCAAGCACTTCTGGAGCAAGTACGGCAACCTCATCACCTGGGTGCTGATCGTCGTGCTGGGTGGTTTTGCCGGCTGGAACGGCTGGAACCTCTGGCAGAACCGCCAGGCCGGTCAGGCCTCGGCCCTCTATGCCGAGGTCGAGCGCGCCGCCGCCACGGGCGACCAGGCCCGCGTGCAGCGCGCCTACGACGACATCCGCGACAAGTTCTCTGGCACCACCTACGCGCACCAGGCGGCCCTGCTTGCCGCCCGATCCTTCCAGGAAAACGCCAAGCCCGACGCCGCCAAGGCGGCCCTATCCTGGGTGGCCGAAAAGTCCTCCGATCCCGGCTACCAGGCCATTGCCCGCCTGCGTCTGGCCGGCCTGCTGGCCGATGCGAAGTCCTACGACGAGGCCCTGGCCCAACTCAAGGCCCCGATGCCCGGCGAATTCGAGGCCCTGGCCGCAGACCGCCGCGGCGACATCCTGCAGCTTCAGGGCAAGACCGCCGAGGCCAAGGCCGAATACCTCAAGGCCTTGCCGGGTCTGGACGCTCGCGCCGACTACCGTCGACTGGTCGAAGTCAAGCTCAGCGCCCTCGGCGTCGACCCCGAAAAGGCGGCCCCGGCCTCTGCAGCCGCCAAGCCATGACCCGGATGTTGCCCGCTGCTTTGTCCCCGTCCCGGCGCGCCGCACGTGCGGGCCGCGTCTTGGCGGGACTGCTTCTGGCCAGCGCGCTGGCGGGCTGCTCGATGCTGCCGGCCTTCATGACGGGCGGGGCGCAGCAGGCCAAGCCGGCCGAACTTGCGCCCAACCCCAACCTGCTGGGCGTGCGCCAGGCGTGGACCGCCCGCATCGGGCCAGTTCAGATGCCGCTGTCCCTACAGGCCGGCGACGCCGACATCGCGGTCGCGTCCAGCGACGGCACGGTGGCCCTGCTCGATGCCGACAGCGGTGCCGAGCGCTGGCGCGCCACCGCCGGCGCGCCCCTGAGTGCGGGGGTTGGCAGCGACGGCCGTACGCTGGCGGTGGTCACCCAGGCCAACCAGCTCACCGCCTTCTCCGGCGGCCGTGTGTTGTGGCGCCAGTCTCTGCCGGCCCAGGTCTACACCGCGCCGCTGGTGGCGGGCGGTCGCGTCTTCGTGCTGGCGGCAGACCGCTCGGTCTCGGCCCACGACGGCGCCACCGGCGTGCGGCTATGGACCCAGCAGCGCGCGGGCGAACCCCTCGTGCTGCGCCAGTCGGGGGTGCTGCTCGCGGTGGGCAACACGCTGGTGGTCGGGCAAGGCGGCCGTCTGGCCGGACTCGATCCCGGCAACGGCCTGATCCGCTGGGAAGCGCCGATCGGCATCACCCGCGGCACGAATGACGTCGAGCGCCTGGTCGACCTGGTCGGTCGCGTCAGCCGGGTCGGCAACAGCGTCTGCGCACGCTCTTTCCAGACGGCGGTCGGCTGCGTCGACACCGAGCGCGGCGCGGTGCGCTGGACCCGTCCGGCCAAGGGCGCCGAAGGCGTGCATGGCGACGACCAGCAGGTCGTCGGCACCGAATCCAACGGCATGGTCATCGCCTGGCGCCGAAGCGACGGCGAACGCGCCTGGAGCACCGATCGCCTCGCGTTGCGCGGCCTGACCGCGCCCCTGGTCGCGGGTCGCTCTGTCCTGATCGGCGACAGCTTTGGCTTCGTGCATGTGCTGTCCCGCGAAGACGGCAGCCTCCTCACCCGCCTGACCACTGACGGCTCGGCCATCGCCGCCGCGCCGGTACGGGTCGGCAACACCGTCGTCGTCATCACCCGCAACGGCAACATCTACGGCTTCGTGCCCCAGTGATGAAACCGGTCGTTGCCCTGGTCGGCCGGCCCAATGTCGGCAAGTCCACCCTGTTCAATCGGCTGACCCAGTCGCGCGACGCCATCGTCGCCGACTTCGCCGGCCTCACGCGCGACCGCCACTACGGCAACGCGCGCCTGGGCCGCCGCGAGTTCATCGTCATCGACACGGGCGGCTTCGAGCCCACGGCCGAAAGCGGCATCTACGTCGAGATGGCCAAGCAGACCCGTCAGGCGGTGGCCGAGGCCGATGTGGTGGTCTTCGTGGTCGACGCCCGCGCAGGCCTGTCCGCGCAGGACCACGACATCGCCAATTACCTGCGCAAGCTGGGCAAGCCCACCGTGCTCACCGCCAACAAGGCCGAGGGCATGACCGAGGGCACGCAGCTGGCCGAGTTCTACGAGCTGGGGTTGGGCGAGGTGCTGGCCGTTTCGGCGGCCCACGGTCAGGGGATCCGCAGCCTGGTCGAGACCGCGCTGGACAGCCTGAACCTGCCCGAGCCCGACGAAGAGCCCGAAGGGGAGGGCAGCGGTGCCATCAAGCTGGCCGTGGCCGGCCGTCCGAACGTGGGCAAGTCCACTGCGCCGCAAGGGCCGGGTCTTCGAGGCCATCGAGAAGTTCTCGGTGGTGAAGACCCTGCAGGCCATCGAGTCCGCCAACGTCGTCCTGCTGCTCCTGGACGCCACACAGGGCATCACCGACCAGGACGCCCATATCGCCGGCTACATCCTGGAAAGCGGCCGGGCGGTCGTCATCGCCGTCAACAAGTGGGATGCGGTCGACGACTATGAGCGCGAGCAGCTGCAGCGGCAGCTGGAGTCGCGCCTGGCCTTCCTGAAGTTCGCCGCCATCCATTTCATCTCGGCCAGGAAGCGCCAGGGCCTGGGGCCCGTGTGGGACTCCATCGCTCAGGCTCACGAGTCGGCCATGGTCAAGATGCCCACGCCGATCCTCACCCGTCTGCTGCTCGAGGCCGTGCAGTTCCAGGCGCCCAAGCGCGCGGGCATGTTCCGGCCCAAGTTGCGCTATGCGCACCAGGGCGGCATGAATCCGCCAGTCATCGTGGTCCACGGCAATTCGCTCGAGCACGTCACCGATGCCTACAAGCGTTTCCTCGAAGGGCGCTTTCGCAAGGAGTTCAACCTGATCGGAACGCCCCTGCGCATCGAGATGAAAACCTCGGCCAACCCCTACACCGACAAGCGCTGAGCGCGCCCGGGCGCACACCGGCCACCGCGCCTGTCCACGATCCGCGCAGGGCCGTTGCGCATACCTACTTGCACAACAGGCTTGCTGTGGTAAGGTGCAAGTTCCAACAAAATCACCCAACACGGAGCATATCGTGAGCAACAAAGGGCAGCTTCTACAAGACCCGTTCCTGAACCTGCTGCGCAAGGAGCATGTCCCGGTCTCGATCTACCTGGTCAAC
>CAZUKC010000161.1:0-4268 GCA_964620375.1 uncultured Ramlibacter sp.
CGCACGGTGCAGGCCGACACCGCGGCGCGCCGCGCGCAGGTGCTGGCCTCGCTGGGGGTGAAGGCATGACGCACGCTCCGATCCGCCGCATACAGACCGACATCCTGATCCTGGGCTCGGGCGGAGCCGGCCTGTTCGCGGCCCTGCACGCCCACCAGCACGCACCGCAGCTGAAGATCACCGTGGCGGTCAAGGGCCTTCTGGGCAAGTGCGGCTGCACCCGCATGGTCCAGGGCGGCTACAACGTGGCGCTGGCCGAGGGCGACTCGGTCGAGCGCCATTTCATGGACACCATCGACGGCAGCAAGTGGCTGGCCGACCAGGACCTGGCCTGGACGCTGGTGTCCACCGCCGTCGAACGCATCCACGAACTCGAAAACGAACTGGGTTGCTTCTTCGACCGCAACCCCGACGGCACCATCCACCAAAAAGCCTTTGCCGGCCAGACCTTCGACCGCACCGTCCACAAGGGCGATCTCACGGGCATCGAGATCATCAACCGCCTGGCCGAACAGGTCTGGGCCCGCGGCATCGACCGTCTCGAGGAACACCGCGCCGTCGAACTGGTCAAGACCCCGTCCGGCGACGCGCTGGCCGGCGTGCTGATGATCGACATGCGCCGCGGCGACTTTGTCTTCGTGCAGGCGAAGGCCGTGCTACTGGCAACCGGTGGCGGGCCCACCATGTACAAGTACCACACGCCCTCGGGCGACAAGAGCTGCGACGGACTGGCGATGGCGCTGCGCGCCGGCCTGCCGCTGCGGGACATGGAGATGGTGCAGTTCCATCCCACCGGCCTGCTGGCCGGCACCGGCACCCGCATGACCGGCACCGTGCTGGAAGAAGGCCTGCGCGGCGCGGGCGGATGGCTGCTCAATGGCCAGGGCGAGCGCTTCATGTCTCGCTACGACGAGCGCGCCGAGCGCGCCACCCGCGACATCGTCAGCCGGTCGATCTACCGCGAGATGCGCGATGGCCGCACCACCCCCAACGGCGGCGTCTGGATCCAGATGCACCACCTGGGCGCGGACCAGGTGCGCCGGCAGTTCAAGGGGATGGTCGAGCGCTGCGCCGACTGCGGCTTCGACCTGGCCGGCGGCCGCGTCGAGGTGGTGCCCACCGCGCACTACATGATGGGCGGCGTGGTCTTCGCGCCGGACACCCGCACGCCGCTGAACGGACTGTTCGCCGCGGGCGAAGACACCGGCGGCGTGCACGGCGCCAACCGACTGGGCGGCAACGGCGTGGCCAATTCCACCGTCTTCGGCGGCATCGCCGGCGACACCATGGCGCGCTGGGTGCAGCGCGAAGGCGCCTGGCGCGCACCGGATGAAGCCGCCATCGCCGCGGCGGTCGCGCGCGCCGAAGCCCCCCTGCACCAGGCCCCGGGCGACCTCGAGGCGGTGCGCGAAGCCCTCTTTACCTGCATGTGGGACGACGTGGGCATCCTGCGCACCGGCGACTCGCTGCGCCGCGGCCTGCAGCGCCTGCAGGATCTGGACGCGCAACTGGCCCGCACCGGCGTGGCCGACACCGACCGCGCCTTCCATATGGGCTGGCATGACTGGCTCAATCTCAAGAGCCTGGTCGATGTCAGCCGCGTGATCGCCCTGTCGGCCCTGGCGCGCGAGGACTCGCGTGGCGCCCATTTCCGCGAGGACTTCCCGCACACGGGCGACCTCGAGAGCTCGCACTACATCGTGGTGCGCCAGGACGGCACCGACCTGCGCATGACGCGCGAGCCGGTGCAGTTCACCCGGGTCGCCCCCGGACAGAGCCTGCTGGTGGATGCTTGAACGAGCTGTCCCTGCTCGAACTCGGCGTGGCCTGTGCGGCGGTGACGCTGGGCTACACCGTGTTCGGCATGACGGGCTTTGGCGCCAACATGGTGGCCCTGCCGGCCCTGGCGCACGTGATGAGCCTGCGCTTGGCGGTGCCCCTGCTGCTGGTGCTGGACCTGCTGTTCGCCAGTCTCATGAGCACCCGTCACCGCGCCTCGGTGGACACCGGCGAACTCAAACGCCTGCTGCTGCCACTGGGGGTGGGCATGGTGCTGGGCCTGCCGCTGCTGCAGCACGCCGCGGAGCACTCGCTGCTGGTGCTGCTGGGGCTGTTCGTGGGTGGCTTTGCAAGCTGGAGCCTATGGGGTCGCGTGCGCCCCGGCCCGGCCGCTGCGGGCTGGGTCTGGCCCACCGGGCTGGTGGGCGGGGCTTTCAGCACGGTCTTCGGCACCGGCGGGCCGGTCTACACCCTGTTCCTCGCGCACCGCATTCCCGACACCGACCGCCTGCGGGCCACCCTGGGCACCTGCATCCTGGTGTCGGCGCTGGTGCGGCTGGTGCTGTTCACGGGCAGCGGCTTTCTCTCGCAGCCGGGTCTGCCCACGCTGGCGGCGCTGCTGGTGCCCTGCGGGCTGGCCGGCTACGCGATCGGCAGCCGGATGAACGCCGGCATGTCGCAGGCGCGCGTGCGGCGCGTGATCTGGTGCCTGCTGCTGGTGGCCTCTGCCAGCCTGCTGGTGCGCGGTCTGGTGGTAGGCCGATGAAGCCCGGTTCAGCCCCGCACGCGGCGGCGCGGCGGCGCGGTGGATCCGCGCACCACCAGCGAGACCTCCACCTCGTGGTTCGGCCCCGGCGTGTCGCCCCGGGCCAGCGCGAGCGCGCACTCGGCCGCGCGCTGCCACATGGCCTGGGCCGGTACCTGCACGGTGGTCAGCGCGGGCTGCACGTGCGAGGCCATCTCCAGGTCGTCGAAGCCGACGATGGACAGGTCGCGCGGCACCTGCAGTCCCAGGTGCTGGGCCTCGAGCAAGGCGCCCAGGGCCAGCACGTCGTTCCCGCAGACCACGGCGGTGGGGGGCGACTTCAGTTGCATCAGCTGGCGCAGGCCCTCGCGGGCCGGGGCCAGGCCGTAGGGCCGCTCGATCAGCCGCTCGGCGGGCAGCGCCAGACGGTGGGCGGCCAGCGCCTCGCGCACACCCTGCACGCGGGCGCGGGCGCGGTCGTTGTCCCGGGTGACGCCCGCCAGCATCGCGATGCGGCGGTGCCCCATGTCCAGCAGGTAGCGCACCACCTGGTGCATCGCGCGGGCGTTGTCAAAGCCCACCCCGGTACGACCGGGCGGCAGGGGCCAGGTCATCACGTGGACCACCGGCACGCTGCGCGCCTTGAGCCGGTCCAGCAGCGCCGCGCCCTGGGCGCAGCCACACAGCACCAGGGCATCGACGCCACGCGTGAGCAGGTTCATGGCCTGACTGGCCTCGACCACCGGGTCGTAGCCGCTGGTGGCGATCAGCAGCTGATGGTCGGAGGCGGCCAGGCGCTGCTGCAACGCGTTGATCGCGGCCGCGAAGATGGCGTTGTCCACCGTGGGAAAGATGGCGCCGACCGTGCCGGTGCGGCGCGACTTCAGGATGCGCGCGCCGGGATGCGGCACATACCCGAGCTGGACGATCGCCGCCTGCACCCGCTCGCGCAGCGCGCTGCGCACGCCCTCGGGGGCATTCACCACGCGCGAGACGGTGGCGATCGACACCTTGGCCACGCGGGCCACGTCGCTGATCGTGGGAACGGGAGGGAAATCGAAGCTCACGGCGGCTTGCACTGTACTCCTTCGCTCCCCACGCAGCCGCGCCGCGCGCGGGCCGGCACTAGGGGAAAGTCTGGTGCTCGATGGGGCCGCGGGCGCTTGACAGCGGGCCTGGACCTTCCGAAACTGAAAACATTTACAAGATGATGTCCGTGACCTCCCCTGCCCCCGCCGCCGCCCGCGCGGCGCCCGGCCCGGCCGCCCCTGGCCGCACCGGGTGGCGCGTGCTGGCGCGCGTGACCACCGTGGTCATCGCCCTGGTGGGGGTGGTGGCCCTGTGGCACCTGCTGACGGCCGTCACCGGCTTCATCTCGCCTGCCCGCTTTGCCACGCCGGCGGAAGTCGGCGCCGCGCTGCGCCAGATCGCCCTGGACGGCTACAGCAACGGCCACCTGCACCAGCACGTGTTGCGCAGCGTGCTGCTGGTCACCATGGGCTTCACCGTGGCCGCCTCGGTCGGCGTCGCCTTGGGCCTGGCCATGGGGGCCAGCCGCAAGGTGGAAGCACTGGTCAACCCGGTCTTCCTGGTGCTGCGGCCGATTCCGCCCCTGGCCTGGATCCCGCTGGCCATCGTGTGGCTGGGCCTGGGCGACGCGGCCAAGATGATGGTGATCTTCGTCTCCGCCTTCGTGCCCTCGGTGATCAACAGCTACACCGGCGTGCGCCAGATCGACAAGCCG
>CAZUKC010000162.1:0-4224 GCA_964620375.1 uncultured Ramlibacter sp.
CCCATGCCCGGGCGAAAGCCGGCATCGAGCGCCTCGTCCAGGTACCCCAGGGCCTCGGCGGTCGCAGCGGTGAGGTCGTTGCCATTGGCCAGCAACGCCGCCAGGGCCGCGGCCAGCGTCTCGCCCGCGCCGGTGAACACCGCCTCGAAGCGCTCGAAGCGCTGGCTGGCGAGGACGGCCTGGGGCGTGGCCAGCACGTTGTCGATGAACTGGTCGGGCAGGGGGATTCCGGTCACCAGGGTGTAGGGCACGCCGGCATCGGCGGCGGCTTTGGCCAGCTCGCGCGCACCGGGGCTGCGCGAGCCGGTCCAATCCGGCAGCAGCCATCGCCACAGCGTGCTGTGATTGCCCACCAGCACCGTCGTCTGCGGCAGCATCAGCTCGCGGAAGGCGTCGAGGTAGGCATCCGCCGGATCCTCGTCCCACCAGGACAGGTCGGGCATATAGGCGATCAGCGGCACGTCCGCATAGTCGGCAGCGATCTCGGCGATGGCGCTCACCGCTGCCGGCGAACCGACGAAACCGACCTTGATCACCTGCACCGGGACGTCCTCGAGGATGGCGCGGGCCTGCTCGGACACGGCGTCTTCGTCGAGGCTGAAGTGGTTGAAGATCTCCGCGGTGTCACGCGCGTAGGCGCCGGTGATCACCGGCAGCGCGTGTGCACCCACCGAGGCCATGGCGGTGATGTCGGCGGCCAGTCCGCCGGCGCCACTGGGGTCACTCGCGTTGAACGTCAGCACGCAGGGTGGGCCGGCATCGATGTCGGTCTCGTCGGCTGCCGTATCGGGTGCCGGGGGGGAGTTGGGCTCGGTCATCGTGCAAGCTTACGGATGGGCCCCGTTGTCGTTCATCTGGCTGACAGCGTGGATACAATCGTTGCATTCTATTGGAAGCACCCCTTAAGCTGTGACTGAAGCGAAAACCTGGATGTGTCTGATTTGCGGCTGGATTTACGACGAATCCGCCGGCCACCCGGACCCGGATCCTGCGGTCAACATTCCTCCCGGTACCCGCTGGGAAGATGTCCCCATGAACTGGACCTGCCCCGAGTGCGGCGCCCGCAAGGAAGATTTCGAAATGGTCCAGATCTGAGCGGGCCCGCGCCATACAAGAAGTAGTGCCACGGCGCAGCCCGGCCCTCAGGGGCAACAAGGGAGCGGCGTCAAGTGAGCACAAATGCAAGCGCGGGGGGCACACCCCTGAAGGTGTTGGTCATCGATGACAGCAACACCATCCGCCGCAGCGCGGAAATCTTTCTCAAGCAGGGCGGCTACGACGTCCTGCTGGCCGAAGACGGCTTCGATGCCCTCTCCAAGGTCAACGATCACCACCCTCACCTGATCTTCTGCGACATCCTGATGCCGCGTCTGGACGGCTACCAGACCTGCGCCATCATCAAGCGCAACTCACGCTTTTCCCGGGTCCCCGTGGTCATGCTGTCGTCCAAGGACGGCATCTTCGACAAGGCCCGCGGCCGCATGGTGGGCTCGCAGGACTACCTCACCAAGCCCTTCACCAAGGACCAGCTGCTGCAGGCCGTGCGGCAGTTCGGCGCCGTCACCGCTCCCTCCACCGCCGAAAGTGCCTGACATGCCTGTCTCCAAGGTCCTCGTCGTCGAAGACTCCAAGGCCGAGCGCATGTTCCTGCGCGACCTGCTGCAAAAGAGCGGTTACTCGGTGCGCACCGCCGAGAACGCCGAAGAGGCCCTGCGCCAGCTGGCGCAGGAGCGCCCCGACCTGATCCTCATGGACGTGGTCATGCCGGGGCAAAACGGCTTCCAGCTCACACGCACCATCACCCGCGACCCGCAGTACGCTGGCGTGCCCGTCATCATCTGCAGCAGCAAGACCCAGGAAACCGATCGCGTCTGGGGCATGCGCCAGGGCGCCTGCGACTACCTCACCAAGCCGGTCGATGCGCAGTCGCTGCTGGCCAAGATCGCGGCGCTGGCCTGACCGCATCGGGCAGTGCTCTCATGGCGGAACGCGAGGCCCTGCGTGACTTCCAGCGCCGGCTGGCTGGCCGGCTGCAGGCAGCGTCTACCCAGGGCCTGCGGGCCGCGTGGCTTGCGGTGCAGGCCGGCGGCGTGCGCTTCCTGATCCCGCTGGCCCAGGCCGGCGAGATCTTCCCTGAGGGCGTGGTGCATCCGGTTCCCTACACCCGGCCCTGGTTTCTGGGCGTGGCCAGCCTGCGTGGCGCCCTGCATGGCGTGGTGGACCTCGCGCGCCTGCTGGCGTCCACGGCGGCACATGCCCCGGACGGCGCAACACCCGCATCGCGTGCATCAACGGGCACGGCCGTTGCCGGCACCGAGGCCCAGTGGATCACCCTCAGCGCCGCCCTTGACGTTCAGTGCGCCATACGGGTGGACCGGCTCGTCGGCCTGCGGGGTCCCGACGCGTACGCCACCTCCGGGGCTGCCGCGCAGGGCGCTCCCGACGGGTTCGGTCCCGTCTTTCACGACGCGGGCGGCACGTCTTGGCAGACGCTCGACCTGCAGCGGCTCTCTCAGCAGCCGCAGTTCCTCGACATCGGGACGCGGGGCGCCTGAAGGGGTCTCCCGGCGCGCTCCGTCTTCCTGCTTCTTTCCCCTCGGCTTCTTTCAAAGGTCTCACCATGCACCTGGTCGCCTCTCTCAAGGCCTGGCTCGCCCTGAAGCTGCCCCGGCGCGCTCGGTCGCGCCTCACGCGCGCGGCCCCTCCCGACAAGCGCCCCGATACCGGCGCGGCGACGTCGGGACGCCTCGCGCGCTGGGCCGATGTCCCGGTCGAACGTCGTCTGCGCCTCCTGTCGTTGGCCTTGGCCTTGTCCCTTGCTGGCCTGTCCCTCACCGCGATGCTCGCCCTGCGCCAGGCCGACCAGATCGCGCAACAGGTTGCCGGGACCGGTCAGGCGCTGATGCAGTCGCAGCGCCTGGCCAAGGCCGTCTCGCAGGCGCTCGTGGGAGATCCCCAGTCCTTCCTCGATGTGCGCGAAAGCGCAGACGTGCTCGCGCGCAACGTCCGGGGCCTGGCATCGGGCGATAGCGGCCTGCGCCTGGCGCCGCTGGACGCCGCGGGGCAGGTGGAGCTCGCCCGCAGCCTGCCGCTGACCCTGCGCACGGAAAAGAACGCCGGGGTGATCCTGGGCCAGGAAAAGATCCTCACCCAGGTGGGCCATGCCCTGCGCACCATCAACCGCCAGTCCTCCGACCTGCTGGAGCTGGCCGAGTCCGTCTCCGCGCTGAAGCTGCAGCAAGGCGCTACTCCCGCCGAGTGGTCGGCCGCCGGCCAGCTGGTCATGCTCACGCAGCGGATCGGCAAATCCGCCAACGAGTTCCTGACCCTGGAGGGCATCAACCCTGAGGCGGTGTTCCTGCTCGGCAAAGACCTCAACACCTTCCGGCAGGTCGGCCAGGGCCTGCTGGACGGCAGCCCCGAGCTGCGCCTGGGGGCCACGCGCGATCCGCAGACCCGGGAGCGCCTGCAGGCGCTGCTGGCCCTGTTCGACGACACCCGCTCCCAGGCCGGCGCCATCCTGGGCAATCTGCAGCGGCTGGTGGCAGCGCGCGAGGCCCAGGCCACCATCATTGCGGACAGCGAGCCGCTGCGCCGCTCCCTGCAGGCGCTGCAGGTCCAACTGTCCGAGCAAAGCGGCCTGGGCTGGGTCGCGGCGGTGGCCCTGTCTGTCTCGGGTCTGGCCACCCTCGGGTGCGCAGTGGGCCTCGCCTACGTGCAGCTGCAGGAGAGCCGCCGCCGCCGTGACATCGCCGAGCAGCAGCGCCAGGAGGCCGAGCGCCAGCAGCAGGAGGCCCGCCGCGTGAACGACGCCAACCAGGCCGCCATCCTGCGGCTCATGAACGAGCTCCAGAGCGTGGCGGAGGGCGATCTCACGCAGGAGGCCACTGTCACCGAGGACATCACCGGCGCGATCGCCGACTCGGTCAACTACACCGTCGAGGAACTGCGCCAGTTGGTGGGGCACGTGCATCGCACCGTGCGCCGCGTCACGCAGACGACGGCCCAGGTCGAGAACACCTCCACGCAATTGCTCACGGCCTCCACCGAGCAGCTGCGCGAGATTCGCGAGACCGGGCAGTCCATGCTGGACATGGCGGTGCGCATCAACCGCGTCTCTGGCCAGGCTCAGGAATCGGCGCAGGTGGCCCGGCAGTCCCTGGTGGCGGCCGAGTCGGGGCTGCAGGCGGTGCGCAACGCGATGGGCGGCATGAACGCCATCCG
>CAZUKC010000163.1:0-4203 GCA_964620375.1 uncultured Ramlibacter sp.
CGGTTGATCTCGTCGGCCAGCAGCAGGTTGGTGAACACCGGGCCCAGCGTGGTGCTGAAGTCACCGGTGCGCTGGTTGTAGATGCGGGTGCCCACCAGGTCGGCCGGTACCAGGTCGGGGGTGAACTGGATCCGCTTGAACTGACCCCGCACCGTGTTGGCCAGGGTCTTCACGGTGAGCGTTTTGGCCAGACCCGGCACGCCTTCGACCAGCAGGTGACCCTGGGCCAGCATGGCCACCATCACGCGCTCGAGAAAGCGGTCCTGGCCGACAACCACGCGCTTGACCTCGTAGAGGATCTGCTCCATGAGCTTGGCGGTGGCGGGATCTGGAGTGGGCAGGTGAGAAGTCATGGGCGCAGGGTCCTGTGAGGTGCTGGCGTGCGTGAGGGGCTCAGAAGGGCGACAGTCCGACCGCCGAGGCGGCGCTTTCGATCGGCACGGCGAAGCCGATGCCCAGGAAGGTGCGTGCCGGCGTGGGGTTGAGGATGGCCGTGACGATACCCACCACCTCGCCGTCCATGGTGACCAGTGGCCCTCCCGAGTTGCCGGGGTTGGCTGCTGCGTCGAACTGGATCAGGTTCTTCATTTCCTGCTGGCCCTGGGGTGAGCGAAAGACCCGCCCCAGGCCCGAGACGATGCCGCCCGAGGCCGAGGGGCCAATGCCGAAGGGAAAGCCCACCGCCATCACCTTGTCACCCGGGGCTAGGTCGCGGGTGGACCGCATCGTGGCGGCGATCAGGTCGTCGGGGATCTTCTCGGCTTGCAGCACGGCCAGGTCGTTCTCGGGCTGCACTGAGCGCACGTAGGCCGACGCGACCAGACCGTCCTGGAAGGTGACCTCGATGCGCTGCGCGCCGGCGACCACGTGCAGGTTGGTCAGGATGATGCCCTTGTCCACGATCACCACGCCGGTGCCCACGCCCAACTCGACCTCCTCGTCGCCCGCGGGTGCTGCTGCCGATGCCGGACGGCGCGCGGCGCTGGCCGCGCCGCGGGTGCCTGGTGCGGGCTTGAGGCTGTCGGCGCGTACGTAACCCACCACGCGCACCACCGACGGCCGGATGTTCTCGTAGGCCCGGGCGTACTCCGACGGCAGGTCCTGCGTGGACAGGGTCTTGAGCACTGCGGCGTCGATGTCCTCTTGGGTCAGGCGCCGCTGCCCGGGCGCGAGGTTCATGGACAGGCTCCAGGCCAGCAGGCCTGCGAGCAGCAGCACCGCCATCCACAGCCGCTGGGTGGGCGTGGGTCGAAGCAGGCGGAAGACCCGGGGGGTGCGCGAGGCACCCGGTGTGGGGTCGGGGGGGGCGGCAGGCTGTGGGGTGGGCGGTTCCTGCGTCCGGGCGGGCGAGGCGTCCGCGTCGGCGCCGGCCGCAGGCTTGTCGGGGCCGCGGCGGCTGGAACTGTATAGGGCTTGCCTGCGCATCCGACACCTCGAAAAACAGCGGAGAGCGGAAAAAAACCTGGGCAACACGGTATCACGGATCGCCGCCTGGCGCAGCCGCTTGCGGCATCATCGCCCGATGTCGGCCTGGATCGATACCCACTGCCATCTTGACGCGCCGGAGTTTGATGCCGACCGCCTCGCGGTGCGCATGCGCGCCGCCCAGGCCGGCGTCGCGCACTGCGTGATGCCCGCGGTGTCGGCGGCGCATTTCGAGGGGATCCGCGCGCTGGCCCACGCGTCGGGAGACAGCTACGCCCTGGGCATCCACCCGCTGTTCACGCCGGAGGCTGGCGAGGCTGACCTCGAGCGCCTGGACCAGGCCCTGGCCGCCTGCCGCGACGACCCGCGCCTGGTCGCCGTCGGCGAGATCGGGCTTGACCACTTCGTTCCCGGGCTGGACCGGCAGCGGCAGCAGTTTTTCTACGTCGAGCAGTTGCGCCTGGCCCGTCACCATGGCCTGCCGGTGATCCTGCACGTGCGCCGGTCGGCCGACGCCCTCCTGCGCGAGCTGCGGCGCCTGCCCGTAGCCGGTGGGATCGCGCATGCCTTCAACGGTAGCCTGCAGCAGGCCCGCGCCTTCGTGGACCTCGGCTTTCGGCTCGGGTTCGGCGGTACGCTCACCTACGACCGCTCCCTGCAGATCAGGCGCCTGGCCACCGAGTTGCCCTTGTCCGCGCTGGTGCTCGAGACCGACGCGCCGGACATTCCGCCCCACTGGATTTACCGCACGTCCCGCGCGCGTGCCCAGGGCGAGCCCCAGGGCCGCAACGAGCCGGGGCAGCTGCCCGCCATCGGCGCGGTGCTGGCGGGTTTGCGGGGCCTGTCGCCCGAGGGCCTGGCGGCAGCCACCCGGGACAACGCGGTCGCGGCCCTGCCTCGGCTCGCTGCCCTCCTGGCCCGTGACGGCCCGCGCTAAAGTCGCACATCCCGTGACCCTTCGATCCAAGCTCGCCTGCCTGCCCGAGGTCAATTTCTCTGACCACGGCCCCCTGCGGTACCTGCACCTGGGCACCGAATGGGTGCAGGGCTCGATGCGACTGGACGCGCCCTACGACCTCGACCTCGAATACGTGCAACGCATGATGGCGTGGCTGCTGCTCGTGGATCCTTCGTCGGTGGGGGGGCGGCACGCGATGCAGCTGGGTCTGGGCGCCGGCGCGCTCACCAAGTTCTGCCGCAAGAAGCTGCGCATGACCACCACGGCGATCGAGCTCAATCCGCGTGTGATCGCCGCCTGCCGCCTCTGGTTCAAGCTGCCCCCTGATGACGCCCGGCTGTCTGTGTTACTCGGGGATGCGGCGCAGGTGGTGGCCGCCCCGCACTGGCAAGGCTGCATCGACGCGCTACAGGTCGACCTCTACGACCACGAGGCGGCCGCCCCGGTCCTGGACAGCGAAGCCTTCTACGCCGACTGCCGCCGCCTCCTGACCGAGGACGGCGCGATGACGGTGAACCTGTTCGGCCGCTCCTGCAGCTACGAACGCAGCCTCGAGAAGATCGGGCGCGCCTTCGGCGCCGACGCCCTCTGGGCCTTCAAGCCCACGCGGGAGGGCAACACCGTGGTCCTGGCGCAGCGCACCCCGTCGCGCCCGCCCCGCCTGCAACTGGCCACGAGGGCTGAGGACATCCAGGCGCGCTGGGGCCTACCGGCCCCCAAATGGGTGCGTGTTTTTCGCCCCTTGAGCCCCGGAACCTAGGGTCATCCCTTAGTCGCCCGGTGTCGGGGTAGGTGAAACCCACATCTGCGTGCGCAGCCCTTGCCGAGACAATGCCGGGTCGCACTGCGCATTGAGGAGTTAACGCGTGAAGATCAAAAGCGAGCGGGACTTCGTTTCCGGGCTCATGTTCATCATCATCGGCGTCGCCTTCGCCTGGGGCGCCACCAGTTACAGCGTGGGCCAGGCGGCCCGCATGGGGCCGGGCTACTTTCCCCTGATGCTGGGGGTCGTGTTGGCCATCCTGGGCTCGATCGTCCTGTTCCAGTCCATGGTCGTCGAGACCGAGGACGGCGAAAAGATCGGCACGATCGCCTGGCGCCCTCTGGTCTTCATCGTCGGCGCCAACGTCATCTTCGGCGTCCTGCTCGGGGGCGTGCCGGCCCTGGGCATTCCGGCCATGGGCCTGATCGTCGCCACCTACGGCGTGGTGCTGGTCGCATCGCAGGCCGGCAACCAGTTCCGGATCAAGGAAGTCTTGATCGTGGCGACCATCCTCGCTGTCCTGAGCTACCTGGCCTTCATCAAGGTGCTGAAGCTGCAGTTCCCCGTCTGGCCCTCCTTCATCGTCGGCTAAAGGGGCTCCCACATCATGGATCTGATTACCAACCTCTCCATCGGTTTTGGTGCGGCCTTCACGCTCCAGAACCTGGCCTACGCCTTCATCGGCTGCCTGCTGGGAACCCTGATCGGCGTGCTTCCGGGCATCGGCCCGGTGGCGACCATCGCGATGCTGCTGCCCGCCACCTATGCGCTGCCCCCGCTGGCGGCGCTGATCATGCTGGCCGGTATTTACTACGGCGCCCAGTACGGCGGCTCCACCACCGCGATTTTGGTGAACCTGCCCGGCGAATCGTCCTCGGTGGTGACCACCATTGACGGCTACCAGATGGCCCGCCAGGGCCGTGCAGGCCCCGCGCTGGCCGCTGCAGGTCTGGGTTCGTTCTTCGCGGGCTACACCGGCGCGCTAGATCGGACGACCGTCGCCTCGGCCCAGAGCGACGTCGCCTGCATGTTTGTCCGCGCGCGCCGCTTCTCTCTA
>CAZUKC010000164.1:0-4188 GCA_964620375.1 uncultured Ramlibacter sp.
GCAGGCCCGCAGGATCAGGCGCTCAATCAGGCTGAAGAAGGCGATGCACACGAGCAGGTAACCCCCGAGTTCGTCCGCTACTTCGAAGGAGTAGTTGAAAACCGAGCGAGTCAGGATGTCGATCGAGACCACCGCGATCAGGACCAAGAGCGACACCTGACCCAGGAGTCGGCAGGCCTTTTCTATGCGTGTGTAGACCACGGCCGCCTTGCCAGCCCCAGGTTCGGGAGCGGCAGGCGCCGCTCCCCCCTCAAGCGGTTGAGCCATGACCGTCAGCGACCAAGGGCCTGACGGATCTTGCCCAGCACCTCGGCGGTCTCACCGCCACGCTCTTTGGCCCACTCGTCCAGGTAGGGACGCATGGTTTCGTTGGCGCGCTGCAGCTCCTGGGGCGTTGGCTTGACGATCTTGAGCTTGGCCGCGCCCAGCGACGTCACGAGCTTGTTGTCATCGGCGCGCATGGTCTCTTCGTTCCAGCGGGCCGCGTCGACCGCTGCCTTGCGCACCTTGGCCTGAAGATCCGCAGACAGCTTGTTGAAGGTCGCGGTATTCACGACGAAGTACGCGTTGTTGTAGTTCAGCCCCATCAGGAAGCCGAACTTGAGCTGGTCCTGCCACAGGTCGGCGCCCACCGTGCCGGTAACCAAGCCATCGACCACGCCTCGGTCCAGCGCCGAGGGCACTTCCGAGGGGCCGATCGTCACCGGCGTGCCGCCGAAGCGGCGCACGAACTCGCTCTGTTCGGGGGAGGCCACGCGCATCTTCATGCCTCGCAAATTGGCCAGGGAACCGATCTCCTTGCGGCCCCAGAGGTACTGGTTCGGGTAGGCGTAGCTCGCCAGCACGGTCACGCCTCTGCTGGCGTAGGCCTTCTCGACATAGGGCTGCAGCACGGCCGAGGCCTTGGCGAACTCTTCGTAGCTGTTGACCAGGAAAGGCAGGCGGATGACCGAGGCAATCGGGACGTTGCCGGAAAAGAAGAAGTCATCTCCAAGCTGGACGACGTTCTGGGAGACCGCCGAGGTGATGGTGTTCGTGGCAATTTGCAGCGTGCCGGCCAGGTGCAGACGCACCTTGATGGCGCCGCCGGTTTCGCGCTCGATGTTTTCCGCAAACATCTTGGCACCCAGGCTGGTCGTGAACTGGGGCGCCGACTGGTGGTTGTACAGGGTCCAGTTCTCGGCGGCCTGGGCCGGGGCGAAAGTGGAAAGGCAGATCCCGGCAGCCAGGCCGAGGCTCAAAAGTGTCCGGCGTTGCATGTGCGTCTCCTCGCTTGTAAGTGGTCTGATTCGGCTCCCGTCCGGCCGAGCTGGGCAGGTCACGAGCTGAACAGACGATACACGATTCCACCCATAAAATCATGCATGATGCATGATATTTGTCTCGCGAACACCACGGCAATTCCAGCCGGAAGATGATGACGGCATAGCCGATTGGTGGAAAATCCGCCGCAAACCGGGCCCGTCCCTCCAGGAAGAACAAACCGTGACCATGGCCGACCCCAAAGCAGGCACCCCGCGTGCGGCAGCCGCGCCGGCCGTCAGGGCCCGCGCGCGGCCGGCGCCCGTGCGCGGCATCACCCGCACCACGCTTTCGGAGCAAACCTACGAAACGCTGAAGGAGCGCATCCTCGACAAGACGCTGCCGGCGGGGGCCAAGCTCAATATCGATGCGCTGTCCCGCGAGCTCAATGTCAGCTCCTCCCCGATCCGGGAGGCCCTGGCACGGCTCGAGGGCGAGCGGCTGGTGGTCTCTGAGGTGTACTCAGGATGCTCGGTTGCACCCGAACCCACCGCCAGCTATTTGCACAACCTGCTTGACTGCCGCGTGGTTCTCGAGGGCCACTGCGCAAGCATTGGTGCGCCACGCAAGGATGCGAAGGTGCTGGAAGTACTGCGCGGGGCCTATGCAGAAATGGCGGCGATCCCCCGTATCGGCACGAAATACCGCGAATACCGGCGTTTCGTACAGGCCGACGCGCGTTTTCATCAGGCGATCATCGACAGCGCCGCCAACGAGGTGTTTTCGGGGCTTTACGACGGGCTCAACGCCATCATCATGCAGTCGCGCCTGTACCGTGATCGTCACAGTGGCAGCTCACGCGCCCACGAAGTGCTGGATGAACACCGTCGCATCCTGGCGGCGTTCGAGGCCGGCGATGGGGCGCAAGCCGCCGAGATGTTGCGTGAGCACCTGGAAGGCGGTCGCCGCCGCCTGCTCACAGCCCCGGCGCCAGAAACGGCGGACTGAGGCCGAGGCAGGCTTAGCCCGCCCGGTCCTCCCACGCCCGGTCGGGCGGCGGCTCGGGATCGGGGTACAGATCAGGGGCGACCCCGTCTTCGGGGAAGGTCGCGCTGGGGCTGGGGGGTGCGGGCCGAGCAGGTCGCACGGATCGGCGCGAGGGCTTCGCCGCGTCCTTCGAGGCGCCCTTACGTGCAGCCCCCGACCGCACCGCAGGCTCGGGTCTGGACTTCCTGACCATCAGACCCGACGCGCACCGGCACGGTGGCGCCCCATCATGGCCGCACCCAGTGCGAGACCCGCCACCAGCAGCAGCGACCGTCCCGGCGCCGCGCGCACGCGGTTGAACGCCAGGTCGGCGGTGTGCGGCGCCATCAGCGCCACCCGCCGACGCATCATCTGCGCGCCCAACTCGCCCAGTCGTCCGCGCAGGACGCGCTCGGCCTGCGGCAGAAAGTCGGTCTCCTCGTCGGCCATGTGGTGCATCACGTCCCGCATCAGAGCCAGGAAGGTCACGTCGTGGTCGGGGTCGGACGGCGGAATGCGGCGCAGCTGCGCGATCAGACGCCGCATCTCCTCATGCTCGGGCACGGCCCGCCGCAGGAAATCGCTCTCGCCAGCCGCACGCACCGCGGGATACAGGATCTCCTCCTCGAGGCGGGTGTGTACCTCCAGCGCCAGGCAGATCGACTGCACCAGGGCCCGGCGTACCGGCGGCGAGGCGCTGGCGCGATAGCGGTGGAAGGTCTCGAGCATCTGGTCGTGGTCGCGACGCACGATCTGCGTGGCCTCGGGCGCAAGGCGTTCGATCAGGCGGTTCATGGCGGCTCGCCTCCGTGGAAGTTCAGAGGCGCCGTTCTAGGCCGGCATGCACGCCCGGCCTGTAGGCGCTCAAGCCGTGCCAGCGCGGGCCAGGGCGTCGCGCACCTGCGCCACGTCCAGGCCGTACATCTCGGCGAAGGCCTCGACCGACTGCCCGCTGACCCGGTAGGCGCGCACCAGCGCCTCGCGCCGCGCGGCCTGGCCCGCAAGCTCGGCAAACGCTTCATCCATCAGGGACAGGGCGGCGGGGTCCTGCGTGCGGGCGCGCGCGAGATAGGCCTCGCGGTCCAGACCGCTGGCGTCGATGGCCTGCACCAGTCGGGCCAGGGCCCAGGTGCGAGCGGCCTGCGGGTCGCGGCTCGCGCGTCGGCGATGGACCTCGAAGATCGCGTGCTGCACGTGCTCGGGGGCCACCGGCTCGACGGGCTGACCGTCGAGGTCGTGGCGCTGGTCGCCACTGGCAACAGCCTCCAGATAGCGGGTGGAGCGCACGTGTTGGCCCAGCGCCTGCTTGAGGTCCTCCTTCTGGAAGGCGCCGGGATGACGCGCCATCAGGTCTTCGAAGATGCCGAGCTTGAGCGGACGAAAGCGTGCGCCAAAGAGGCCCGGGTGCAGCTCCCACAGGCGCTGGAGCAGGGGGTGCACCGGGCGCGCGGCGCGGCCCCCCGCAGCACGCGGCTTGGCCGGACGCTGGACGGCAGAAGGCGGGGTGGCAGTCATGAACTCAAGACTTTAGCCCGGCACGGGCACAATTACGAACATGAAGATCGAAAAAGACACCGTGGTCACGATGCGCTGTCGCATTGCCGACGACAAGGGCCTGCTGATTCAGGACGGCAAGGAACCCCTGTCCTACCTGCATGGCGGGCACGGCAACACCTTGCCCAAGATCGAGGCCGCACTCGAAGGCAAAGCGGTCGGCGACCAGTTGTCGCTGGTGCTGGCGCCCGCCGATGCCTTCGGCGAGCCGGACCCGGGCCTGCTGCGCACCCTCGCCAAGCGCGACTTTCCGCCGGGCGTGAAGGTGGGCGGGCAGTTGGAGCTGCCGGGGCCGCAGGGCGAGCCGCACCCCTTCACGGTGGTGAAGATCAAGGGCGATACCGTGCACCTGGATGGCAACCATCC
>CAZUKC010000165.1:0-4030 GCA_964620375.1 uncultured Ramlibacter sp.
AGCAGACCCGCCGCCAGCGGCGACTCGAACAGCACCGGGCATTCGCGGGTGGAGATCTTGCGCGCGTTCAGGCGCGAGAGCGCACGCTCGGCGGCGTAGCGACCCACCGCCTCGGGTGAGGCCATGTCCTGCGCGCGGCGCATCGAGGTGTACCAGGCGTCGCGCTGCATGTTGTCGCCACGACCGGCGATCGGTGCCACCGACATCGAATGGCGCGAGGTGGCATAGCCGCCGCGAAAGCCCCGGGTGTGCGCGCTGAAGAAGTGGCTTTGCTGCGCGGAGACACCGGCGCCTTCGCTGTTGGTGATCTTGCGGCTGGTCTTGAGGGCTGCCGCCTCGCAAGCCAGGGCCATCTGCGCGGCCTGCTCGCTGTCGATGACCCAGGGGTGGAACAGGTCCAGGTCGGGCTGTTCGTGCGCCTGCGCGATGTCGGTGGCGTCGGGCAGGCCGGCCACCGGGTCTTCGGCGGTGAAGCGGGCAATGTCGTAGGCGGCCTGCACGGTCTGGCGGATGGCGGCTTCCGAGAAATCGGAGGTGCTGGCATTGCCCCGGCGCTGGCCCACATAGACGGTGATGCCCAGGGACTTGTCGCGATTGCGTTCGACCTGCTCGATCTCGCCCTTGCGCACCGAGACGCTCAGGCCGCAGCCCTCGGACGCCTCGGCGCCGGCATCGGTGGCACCGAGCTTCTTCGCGTGGCCCAGGGCCATGTCCACCAACTGCTCGAAGGTGGCGCGGGTGTAGGCGAATCCGCTGTCGGTGCGGGTCTCGGGGCGATGGCCGGGTCGGGTGGGGGGTGTCTTCATGGCGGGGCTATGATACTTGCGCCCCCCGTGCGGCATTGCCCGCCCCGCCCTATTCCCACCATGTCACGTAAACCCAAAAAAGGCTATTTCGTGCGCGGCCAGTTTGTGGCCGAAGGCAGCGAACTGGACCTGCAGCTCAAGGCCGAACTCAAGGGCACGGACGTCAGCCGCACCGACCTGAAGAAGGAAAGCGCCGAGTTGCAAAAGCTCGGCGAAGCGCTGGTCACCCTGCGCAGCGACCTGCTGGCCGGCCTGGCCCTGCCCGAGAAACTGCTGGACGCCCTGGCCGAGGCAGACCGCATCACGAACTTCGAGGGCAAGCGGCGCCAGATGCAGTACGTGGGCAAGCTGATGCGGGGGCTGGACGAGGGCACCCTGGACATGGTGCGCGAGGCACTGGCCACCCAGCATGCGGGGTCGGCGCGCGAGACCCTGGCACTGCACGAGGCCGAGCGCTGGCGCGATGACCTGATCGCGCGCGACGAGGCGGTGGGCGATTGGCTGGCGCGCTACCCGGGCACCGACAGCCAGCAGCTGCGGTCCTTGGTGCGCCAGGCCCGCAAGGACCGGCCCGCCCCCGACGCCGACGCCGCCTCGCGCGGGCTGGCGCCACGCCAGGGCCGCGCGTACCGCGAGATCTTCCAGCTGGTACGCGAGCAGCTGTCCAGCGCGCAGGACGCCGCTCGCCATGATGAATCCGCCGCCCGGGAGAACGACCATGGCTGAACCCGCCTTTGTGCACGACCCGGTGCGTATCGGCATCGTGTCCATCAGTGACCGCGCCTCCAGCGGCGTCTACGAGGACAAGGGCCTGCCTGCGCTCAAGGAATGGCTCACGCGCGCGCTGCGCAATCCGATCACCTTCGACGCACGCCTGATCCCCGACGAGAAAGAACGCATCAGCGCCGCGCTGGTGCAACTGGTGGACGCGGGCTGCTCGCTGATACTGACCACCGGCGGGACCGGGCCGGCACCGCGTGATGTCACGCCCGAAGCCACGCTGGCGATCGCCGACCGGGAGATGCCAGGCTTTGGCGAGCAGATGCGCCAGATCAGCCTGAAGTTCGTGCCCACCGCCATCCTGTCGCGGCAGGTGGCGGTGATCCGCGGTCAGACCCTGATCATCAACCTTCCGGGTCAGCCCAAGTCCATCCAGGAAACGCTGGAGGGACTCAAGGACGCCCAAGGTCAATCGCTAGTGCCCGGGATTTTCGCGGCGGTGCCCTATTGCATCGACCTCATTGGCGGGCCCTACCTGGAGGCCGATGAGGCGGTGTGCAAGGCCTTTAGGCCGAAGACGGCGATCCGGCCGCCGCGGGTGACCTGAGTCATCGAGCCTGGCCGCCCATGAGTGCCAGCGCCTTCCCGGTCCTGCCTTTCGCGGCAGCCGCGCTGTGCCTGATCACTGCTGCGGGCTGGTTCCTGGTGCCGGCACCCGACAGTCGCCAATCGCGGTTGTGGTTCTCGGGGATCGCGGTCTACGCGCTTGCGTCAGTCCTCCTCGCATTCCAGTCGGCGCTACCGCAGGCTGTCGTCATCATCATTACCACCGCCCTGCCCTTGCTGTCTGTGGCGCTGGCCACGGAATCCCTGCGTCGGGATACGGGTCGGCAACCGATCCCGCTCGCGGTGATTCTGTTGGCGCCGTGGATACACCTGAGCGTGATGCTCGCGGTGCGTGCCGGCGCCGGCTCGGTCATCGCCCAGGTGACCCATATCGCCGTGATGACGGGTATCGAGCTGTACATGCTCGGTCTGATGACGATGCTGGGGCGCCGCTACGCCAGCCGAAGCTTGCTGGTGTGCGGTCTCGCCCTCGGTGCCATCTGCATGGCCAACTTCGTGCGTATCGGCCAATGGCTCACGGACTCTCCGATGACGCCTCTGACGGGCCACACCCCCGCGAGCATGGCCTTGGTCATCGTCTTTTCCCTGGGCGTCACCGTGATGAGTCTGGGCTACTGGGGCTTTCTCCTGGAGCGCGGCAACGCAGAGAGACTGGCCGCAACCGAAGCAGCAGCCCGCGCGAACGAAGCACAGCGCCTGACCGAGAGCTTCAACACCCGCCTGAAGGAACTGCTGCAGCAGCGGGAACGGATGATCATGGAGGTGTCGCGTTTTTCGACACTCGGCAACCTGGCGGTCTTCAACGCCGGGATCGTGCACGAGGTGAGCCAGCCCTTACAGGCCCTCCTGTCCTACCTCGAGACGATAGAGATGGACGCGCGTACGCACGCCACCGGCAGCCACAGCGCCGAGCTTGAAAAAGCACGCGACCTGGCGTTGGAGGCAGCGCAGATCCTGCAGGCACTCCGACGGCTGTCGACGGCCGTACCCCCCGCCGATGAACAGGTCGGGGTCGTACCGCTGATGAAGCGGATCCTGCCCATCATCGAATCGGAATGCAGCCAACGGAACGTGAGCTTCCAATCGCGGCGCGACACGGAAACGTCGCAAGGTCATGTCTGCGCAAACGCCGTGATGCTCGAACGCGTGATCCTGAATCTCGTGACGAACGGCTTGGAGGCTCTCTGCGCACAGGGTGCGGCGGCTCCCGGCGCTCGACTCACCCTGGACTGTCGGATCGAGCGCCTCGAGGCGGGTGCACAGCCCTTGCTCGCGATCTTGGTGAGCGACAACGGTCCCGGCGTCACGAGCGAAAACGGACCGCCCTCGGGCAATCAACCGATCACCACCAAGCCGGAAGGCATGGGCATCGGCCTGCTCTGGGTGCGCCTGCTGGTCGAACAATGGGGCGGCGAGTTCGAGCTGCGCGATCGCCCCGAAGCGGACGGCCCGGGCGCGACGGCGACGGTCCGCCTACCCCTGCGGGGCATGGCCTGAACCCAGGCCTTTGCCGCCCTACTTACCCACCAGCTGCGTGACCTTGGCTGCCTCGAAGCTCTCGGTCTTGGCCGCGTCGAGCGGCACGCAATCGGGCTGGCGCCGCTCGCCGGAGAGCTTCTCGATGGCCTGCCACAGCAAGGCGATCTGGTGCTCCTGCGAGGCCGCGTTGTCGATCAGCCCGCGCATGGCCTGCGACAGCGGGTCGTCGTTCTCGGTGATGCCGTAGGCCGAGAATCCCATCTTGCTGGCGGCGGCCTCGCGCCGCGCCGTGTCGTCGGCCTGGATGATGCGCGCAGGGATGCCCACCGCGGTGGCGCCAGCCGGCACCGGCTTGATCACCACCGCATTGCTGCCGATCTTGGCGCCGTCACCCACCT
>CAZUKC010000166.1:0-3994 GCA_964620375.1 uncultured Ramlibacter sp.
GCGGTGGCCGAGGCTTTGGTGGCGGTGGTGGCGGCGGCGGTGGCCGCAGCGGCGGCTCGCGCAACTGGGGCCGCTGAGGCTCCTGCGGTCCGGACCAGGTCCGGACCTGCCTGGCGCCGCAAGCGCGGGTTTTGCGCGGCAAGCCCCACGCCACCGGGGCACCGCACTACCATCCGGGCATGACCACCCGCCCCCCTTCCCGCTCCCGCCCTCGGGCCCAGGCCCCTGCCTCGGCACCCACCGCCGCCCCATCGCCTTCTGCCTCATCCCCCTCCCCGGTTTCCTTCGGTCTGGGCGGTCGCGTCTGCCTGGTCACCGGCGCGGCCCAGGGTATCGGTGAAGCCTGCGCGCGGCGCTTCGCCCGAGAAGGTGCCTTCGTCGTTCTGGCAGACATCGATGACACGCGAGGCCGGGCCCTGGCCCGTGAGCTGGGTGCGACCTATCTGCACTGCGACGTGGGCTCGAAGGTCCAGGTCGAGCGTTGCGTCACCCGGGTGATGAAGGCCCATGGCCGCATCGACGTGCTGGTGAACAACGCTGGCATCTTCCGGGCCGCCGATTTCCTGAGGATGTCCGAGAAGGATTTCGACGACGTGCTGCGCGTGAACCTCAAGGGCGCCTTCCTCATGGGCCAGGCCGTCGCGCGGGAGATGGCGCAGGCCGGTCGAGGCGCAATCGTCAACATGAGTTCGGTCAATGCGGTGATGGCCATTCCCACCATCGCCAGCTACAACGTGAGCAAGGGCGGTCTTAACCAACTCACACGCGTCATGTCCCTGGCGCTGGCAGACAAGGGCGTGCGCGTGAACGCGGTGGCACCGGGCACGATCGCCACAGAGCTGGCGGCGAAGGCGGTGCTGACCCGGGCGCAGGACCGTGCCCGCATCATGAGCCGCACGCCGATGAAACGACTGGGTACGCCAGCCGAAGTGGCCGACGCGGTGGCCTGGCTGGCCAGCGACGCCGCCAGCTACGTCACCGGCGAGATCGTGGTGGTGGACGGCGGGCGCATGACCCTGAACTACACCGTGGAGGTCACCTCGTGAACGCGAGCGCCGCCCCCTCTGGCGCCGACCTGCTGGACGCCTGGCTGGCACGCGAGCGGGAGGTGCGCGCGGGATTCGAGCGTGGTGTCGGTGCAGGCTTTACTCAGATGCAGGATGTTGCCCACCTAAGCGGTCTGCAGGTGATGCAGGCGATGCTACGCGGCGAACTGCCCCATGCGCGGATCGGCAAGACGCTGGATTTTCTGCCGATCGACATCAGCCAAGGACGTGCCGTGTTCCAGGGCAGGCCGGGTCCCGACCACACCAATCCCATGGGGGGCATCCACGGCGGCTGGTATTCAACACTGCTGGACTCTGCGCTGGGGTGCGCGGTGCATACGATGCTGCCCGCCGGGCGGGGCTACACCACCGCAGAACTCAGCGTGAACATCGTGAAAGCGATCGGTCCCAAGGTCTCACGCGTACGGGCAGAAGGCACGGTGCTGCACTGCGGCCGACAGCTGGCCACGGCGGAAGGACGGTTGTTCGGGCCCGACGGGACGCTGTACGCGCACGCGACAACGACCTGCCTGGTGTTCGAGCTGGCGCGCTGATTTCGCTGCCTGGGCTAGCGGCCTGAGACCTTGAAGTGGCAGCGCGCTGGGCGGGCGGCGCCCCCTTAACAGGAAGCCCTCAACTCACAGCACGAACGGCCGCCCCGTCACCGGCGTCGTCGGCACCGCCATATCCTGGCGCGCCATGATCCCGGCCTCCCAGGCCAGGCGCCCCGATTCGACGGCAAGGCGGAACGCGCGCGCCATCGTCACCGGGTCGCGCGCCTGCGCCACCGCGCTATTGAGCAGGATGGCGTCAAAGCCCAGCTCCATCGCCTGTACCGCATCGCGCGGCGAGCCGATGCCGGCGTCGACCACGAGGGGCACTCCGGGCAGGCGGGCGCGCAGCGTGCGCCGCGCGGTCGGATTGAGCAGCCCCTGGCCCGACCCGATCGGCGCGCCCCAGGGCATGAGGATCCTGCAACCCACGTCCAACAGACGCTGGCAGCTCACGAGATCGTCGGTGCAATAGGGGAAGACTTCGAAGCCATCACGCACCAGCGTGCGCGCGGCGTCAACCAGTTCGAAGGGATCGGGCTGCAGGGTGTGCTCGTCCCCCACCACCTCCAGCTTGATCCAGTTCGTGCCGAACAGCTCGCGCGCCATGCGAGACAGCGTGACAGCCTCGCTGGCTGTGCGACAGCCCGCGGTATTGGGCAGCAGCCGCGCGCCGGTGGCGCGCACCATGGCCAGGAAGTCGTTGGGTTGGCCGTCGCCGGCCAGCTGGCGCTTCAGACCCACGGTCACCACCTGCGTGCCCGAGGCGGCGATCGCGTCTTGCAGCACCTTGGGCGAGGGGTAGCCGGCGGTGCCGAGGAAGAAGCGGCTCTCCAGGCGGGCGCCGCCGATCTCGAGGGGCATGGGCATGGGATCAGCCTCCGGTGATGGGTTGGAAGGTGTAGACCTGGTCGCCCGCCTGCAGCACGCACCCGGCGCGCGCGTCACGGGCGACGAACTCCTGGTTCACGGCAGTGGCCAGGGCCTGCGGCGTGTCGGCCAGCTGGGCCACCAGGTCGGCCAGGCTGCTGCCTTCGGGCACCTCGCGCGGCTGGCCGTTGACGGTGATGGAAATCATGCAGAAGTCTCCAGGGCATGCAGGGCCCGCTCCACCAGCGCCGGCGCAATGAGCCAGCCATGACGGAACAGGCCGTTGACCTGCGTGAGGCCCGATGTGGTCGCCAGCACCGGCAGGTTGTCGGGCAGGGCCGGACGCAGATTGGTTTCGGTGTGCACCACCCGCGCTTCGGCCAGGGCCGGCAGCACGCTGTGAGCCGCAGCGAGCAGTTCCACGGTGCTGCGCAAGGAGATGGGCGAGCGGTCCTCGCTCTCGATCTCGCTGGCGCCCACCAGGACGCGGTCGCCTGCACGCGGCACCAGGTACACGCGGTGTCGCGGGTGCAGCAGACGGATCGGGCGGGACAGGCGCACGCCGGGCGCATGCAGGTGCAGGATCTCGCCGCGCACGCCGCGCACCGGCAGCTGCGGGCGCGCGCCGGTGCCCCGCACGTCGAAGACCCAATCGGCGTCGATGCGCTGGCCGTCGGCCTGCAGCTGGCGCGCCGCGACGCTGTCGACCGTCCGGCCCCAGTGAAACACCGCGCCTGCGGCGGCCGCACCTTCGGCCAATGCGCCCATGGCCTGCACCGTGTCGATCTGGCCTTCGTGGGGCAGCAGCCAGGCATGCGGCGCGCCGCGGAGGTCGGGCTCGAGTTCGGCCAGCTGCAAGCCGTTCAGCCCCTGGGGGGCGTGGGCTGCAGGCGCCTTGGCGCGCACCAGATCAACCACCCGGCTGGCCGCGCCCTCATCCCCGCGATGCGCGAGCAACAGGGAGCCGCGCTGGTGGACATCCACGGGTCGGGGCAGGTCTGCGACCAGCACAGGCCACAGCTCGAGGGACCGCAAGCCCAGGGCGAACACATCGTCGTCGGCGGATTCGAGTTCGGCCACCGGCGACAGCATGCCGGCGGCCGTCCAGCCCGCCGCGCCGCGGGTGCCCGCATCGACGGCAGGGTCGAAGACCTGCACCGCATGACCGGCCCGCGCCAGTTGCAGGGCCAGCAGGCGCCCCAGCAGGCCTGCGCCGGCGATCGCGACACGCAGCGAGCCCCCCGCCCGTGCGGACGGGCGCGTCGCTCGGGGCGACGGGGAGGCTGTGGGGACCACCATGCGAAGCTACCTCGTGAGAAACATCGTGCGTTGCGTCCGGAACGCACAGGAGGAGGGGCCGGTGGGACGGGCTCTCCTTCCGCCGGTGCGAACCGGTTCAAGTTCACGGGTTTGGCTGGGCCATCTCAGCGACCGGCTTCATGCCGTCCGCACCCCGGAGCAGGGGCGATTCTAGGCCCAGCGCGCGCCGTGACGCGGGCCATGAGACAATTTCCCTCGCTCCGGGGT
>CAZUKC010000167.1:0-3986 GCA_964620375.1 uncultured Ramlibacter sp.
GACGGATCGGGCCTGGGCCTGCCGATCGTCAACGAGATCATGAAACAGCACCAGGGCGAGATCCAGATCGAGGCGGTCCACCCGGGCGCTCCGATGCCGGGCACGCGCATCAGCCTGCGGTTTCGGATCCGGGCCGCGCAAGCGGCCGCCTGAAGCGCCGCTTCAGCGGCAAGGCTGCAGCGGCCGGCCGGCCAGCGTCCCCTGCAGCTCCGCGAGGCGGGGACGTAGCAGGTCGTCCACCAGCGGCAGACGCAGGGCCAGGCCGCGCAGCTCGGGGCGTTCGAGCACCACACGGGCCGAGCGCACGTCGCGGGTGGCCAGCACCGCCAACTGGTCGTTGGCGGCCGCCTGCGTGGTGTAGCCGCCCAGAGACAACCCGGGCTGCAGCGCCGGGTTGGCCACCGGCTCGAAGGAGACGCCGCGCCGGCGCAGTTCAGCCTTCTTGCGTTCGACCATCTCGGGGTCGGGGTATTTGCCCATGTAGATGATCCAGCGCGCGGGCTCCACGGCCTGCTCCAGGCGCCAGCTGCCCGCCGGCCAGGCCGCCAGTTTCTGGCGCAAGACCGTCGCCACCGCGTCCGGCAGGGGCGCGGTGGCCAGGCATTCGGTCGGACGCAGCGGGGGGGCGGACTCGATCAGGCGGGCGGCCTCGTCGCCCTGCACGAGGCGGACCGCCTCGGGCTGGATCTGCTGGTTCACACGCTGAGGCTCGGCCTGCGAGGAAGGGCCCAGGCCCCACGGCCGCAGCAGGTCCTGCGCCCAGGCGAACCAGGCGGCATTGGCAACGAGCAGGACCAGGACGGCGATTCGCAGCATCAGGGAGTGGGACGCACGCTCACTTCGGAGCTCGAGACGATCTGTAGGCCGGCCGCAGTATGCACCAGCAGGGCGCCACGGGGGTCGACGCCAGCGGCGCGGCCGGCGCGGCCGTCACTGAGGGTGACGTCGCGACCCTGGAGCACGTCACGCGCGGCGAAGCGGTCCAAGAAGGGCGCGAAGCCTGCCTGCTCGAACGTTTGGAGGGCACGCACCAGGGGCGGCACGACACGCGCCAGCGCGCCGGGCGCGTCGGCCTGCGGCCACAGTTCGCGCAGGCAGGCCGGGGCGATGTCCACCCCGTCCAGGGGCGGGCAGGGCGCGATGTTGATGCCGATGCCGATCACGGCCTGCCGGCGTGGGGGCCCGTCGGCCGCCGCTGCGCCTGCACCGACCGTGGCCACCGCGCTGGCGGTCTCGACCAGGATGCCGGCGAGCTTGCGCCCGCCGACCCACAGGTCGTTGGGCCACTTCAGGCCGATGTCCGGGTGCAGCGCCTCGGCCACCGCCACGCCCACGGCCAGCGAAAGACCGGACCAGTCGGCCGGCGCCAGGGACAGGCCCAGCGAGAAGGTCAGCGAATCACCGGGGACGCTGACCCAGCCGCGCCCGCGCCGGCCGCGGCCCGCGGTCTGGCGGTGCGCGACCAGCAGCACCGGGTCGGCCTGGCCCGCGCGGGCACGCCGCATCAGTTCGGTGTTGGTGGAGTCGATCTCGGGGAGGATCTCGACGGTGAACCCCGGCAGGCGGGGCGCCACCGCCTCCCACAGGGCCTCAGCCGGCCATCGCAGGGGCGCCGACACGCCGGGTCCGTCCTGCCCGCTCAGGAGCGCCGCTTGGGGGCCAGCAGCGTGCCCCGGCAGTTTCGGGAGCCGCACCAGCAGGGGTATTCGGCCTTGAGCTTCTTGGTGTAGGGCTCGTCGATCACCAGGCCGTAGTCGTAATTGAGCTCTTCGCCGGCCTTGATGTCACGCAGCGCCTTGATGAAGACCCGGCCCTCCACCTCGTCGGCCTCGCAGTTGGGGTCGCAGGAGTGGTTGATCCAGCGTGAGGAGTTGCCGCCGTAGAGGGCGTCGATGACGCGACCGTCGTCCAGTGAGAAATAGAAGGTGTGGTTGGGATCGTTCGGGTCGTGGGGGTGGCGGCGCAGGGCCTCCTTCCAGGTGATGATTTCGCCCACGTACTCGATGAGGGGCTCGCCTGCGGCAATGTCCTCCAGGGCGAACACGCCCCGCCCGTGGATACCGGACTTGCGGGCCTGGATTTTGCGCCCCGAGAATCGGGTCGGCGCTGCCGACGCCGCGGCCTGACGCCCCCGCTCTTTTGCTGCCATCGAAAAAACTCTGTTAAGTTGGATGTGTGCACATGCGCGCGTGCGCGCACGCGCGAGAGGCCTGATTGTAGGAACAACCCGAAGCGGCAGGTTGCAGGACCCGCCGGTTCAGCCCAAGACAGATATGAGCAAGACACTGGTCATCGCCGAAAAACCCTCCGTGGCGCAGGACATCGTCCGCGCCCTGACGCCTGTGGCGGGCAAGTTCGACAAGCACGACGAGTACTTCGAGAACGACCGCTACGTGGTCACCAGCGCCGTCGGCCACCTGGTGGAGATCCAGGCGCCGGAGCAGTACGACGTGAAGCGGGGCAAATGGAGCTTCACCCACCTGCCGGTGATTCCGCCGCACTTTGACCTCAAGCCGGTGGACAAGACCAAGACGCGCCTGAACGCGGTGGTCAAGCAAGCCAAACGCAAGGACGTGACCGCCCTGATCAACGCCTGCGACGCGGGCCGCGAGGGCGAGCTGATCTTCCGCCTGATCGAGCAGTACGCCGGCGGCGCCAAGCCCCTGGGCAAGCCGGTGCGGCGCCTGTGGCTGCAGTCCATGACTCCCGACGCGATCCGCCAGGGCTTTGAGCAACTGCGTTCCAACGAGCAGATGGCCGGCCTGGCCGACGCCGCCCGCTCCCGCTCCGAGGCCGACTGGCTGGTCGGTATCAACGGCACGCGCGCCTTCACCGCCTTCAATTCTCGCGACGGCGGCTTCTTTCTCACCACCGTGGGCCGGGTGCAGACCCCCACTCTGGCGGTGGTGGTCGAACGTGAAGAACAGATCCGCAAGTTCATCAGCCGGGACTACTGGGAAATCCATGCCAGCTTCAAGGCCGAGGCAGGCAGCTATCCGGGCAAGTGGTTCGACCCGCGGTGGCAGCGGGACGAGGCCGACGCCGAGCGCCGGGCCGACCGCGTGTGGTCGGCGCAGGAGGCCCAGGCGATTGCCGACGCGGTGCGCGGAAAACCCGCCGAAGTCACCGAGGAAGCCAAGCCGAGCAACCAGGCCTCGCCGGGCCTGTTCGACCTGACCACCCTGCAGCGCGAGGCCAACGGCCGCTTCGGCTTTTCCGCCAAGACCACGCTGGCCCTGGCGCAGACGCTCTACGAACGGCACCAGGCCCTGACCTATCCGCGGACCGACTCCAAGTACCTGCCCCTGGAATACGTGAAGGTGGTCAAGGGCACGCTGGGCTCTCTGGCCGATGGCGGCATGGGCCACCTGAGCCCCTACGCGCGCGAGGCCCTGGAAAAGGACTATGTCAAACCGACCAAAAAGGTATTCGACGACACCAAGGTCAGCGACCACTTCGCCATCATCCCCACCGGCAAAATTCCCAGCGGCCTGTCCGAGGCCGAACAGAAGCTGTACGACCTGGTGGTGCGCCGCTTCATCGCCGCCTTTTTCCCGGCGGCCGAACACCTGGTGACCACCCGGATTTCGCGTGTGGCCTCGCATCACTTCAAGTCTGAGGGCAAGGTGCTGGTCAAGCCAGGATGGCTGGCCATCTACGGCAAGGAAGCCAACCTCGACGTGGCGCCTGGCGAAGAAGGCGCAGGCAAGACCCTGGTGCCAGTGCGCCCGGGTGAAGCGGTGAACACCGAGCAGGCAGAGGCCAAGGGTCTGAAGACTCGACCGCCCGCCCGCTACAACGAAGCCACCCTGCTGCGCGCGATGGAAACCGCAGGCAAGGAGATCGAGGAGGAGGAACTGCGCGAGGCCATGCACGAGAAAGGCCTGGGCACACCGGCCACGCGCGCGGCGATCATCGAAGGGCTGATCTCCGAGAAATACATGCTGCGCGAGGGCCGCGACCTGATTCCCACGGCCAAGGCCTTC
>CAZUKC010000168.1:0-3966 GCA_964620375.1 uncultured Ramlibacter sp.
TCATGCTCGATGGCGGGCACGAGGTGAACGAGGTCTGGTTCGACAACGTCGAAGTGCCGGCGCAGAACCTGGTGGGCGAAGAAAACAAGGGCTGGACCTACGCCAAGCACCTGCTGTCGCACGAGCGCACCAACATCGCCGACGTGAACCGCGCCAAGCGCGAGCTCGAGCGCCTCAAGCGCATCGCCCGGGCCGAGGGCGTGTGGGACGACATGCGTTTCCGCGATGAAATCGCCAAGCTGGAAGTGGATATCGTGGCCCTGGAGATGATGGTGCTGCGCGTGCTGTCGGCCGAGAAATCCGGCAAGAACTCGCTGGACATCGCGGGCCTGCTCAAGATCCGCGGCAGCGAGATCCAGCAACGCTACTCGGAGCTGATGATGCTGGCGGCGGGGCCCTACGCCCTGCCCTTCATCCGCGAGGCCATGGAGGCCGGCTGGCAGGGCGACTTCCCTGGCGGCGCGACGGGCCTGGCGCCTCTGGCAGCCACCTACTTCAACATGCGCAAGACCACGATCTACGGCGGCTCCAACGAGGTGCAACGCAACATCGTGGCGCAAACGGTGCTCGGTTGAACCGGGCCCCTTGCATCAACAGGACCTGAACATGGACTTCGATTTCTCCGACGACCAGGAACAATTGCGCGACGCGGTGCGCAAATGGGTGGACCGCAGCTACGGCTTCGAGCGCCGTCGTACCGCGGTGCGCGCGGGCGGCTATGACGCCGCGGCCTACCGCGAACTGGCCGAACTGGGCCTGGCCGGCCTGTACATCCCCGAGGCCCAAGGCGGCATGGGCATGGGCCCGGTCGAAGGCATGGTGGTGATGGAGGAACTTGGGCGGGGCATGGTGCTCGAGCCCCTGGGGCAGACCCTGATCACGAGTGGCGTGATCGCCGGCTACGCGCCGCCCGCGGTGCAATCCGAGTGGCTGCCCCGTATCGCCAGCGGCGAAGCGCTGGTGGTGCTGGCGCACCAGGAGCGCCAGTCACGCTGGCACCTGACCCGCTGCGAGGCCCGGGCCACGAAGGCGGGCGACACCTGGCGCGTCACCGGCACCAAGAGCCTGGTGCCGGCGGGTGATCAGGCCGATGCCTTTCTGGTGCCGGCAATGGCCGAGGGCGCGATGATGCTGTGTCTGGTGCGGCGGCAAGACGCCGGCGTCACCACCCGCGGCTACATCACTCAGGATGGCAGCCGCGCCGCCGAAGTGCTCCTGGCCGATGCGCCGGCGACCCTGGTCACGCGCGAGGGCCTGGCCGCTCTGGAGCACGCGGTGGACATCGGCATCGCCGCAGTCTGCGCCGAAGGCGTGGGCGTGATGGACAAGACGATGGAGCTCACCGCGGGCTACCTGAATACGCGCAAGCAGTTCGGCGTGACCATCGCGAGCTTCCAGGCCCTGCGCCATCGCATGGCCGACATGAAGATGCAGCAGGAGCTCGGTCGCTCCATGAGCTACTACGCCAGCCTGAAGCTGAACGCCGCACCCGAGGAACGCCGCATGGCGCTGGCGCGGGCCAAGTACCAACTGGGGACGGCGATGCGCTTCGTGGGCCAGAACGCGGTGCAGTTGCATGGCGGCATCGCGGTGACGGACGAATACATCGGCAGCCACTACTTCAAGAAACTCACCCAGCTCGAGTTGAGCTTTGGCGACAGCCTGCATCACCTAGGACAGGTGTCGGCAGGCATGAAGGAAACCGCTGGAGTATTCGCGTAGCCCCCAGGAGACTGTTGCAGGCTCGCGAGCCAGGCAGTTTTTCCGTGGGCCGCCGCGGAACCGGCTTTGCCGGGCCGCTGGCGGCGCCCCCCCCCGGGGGGAGGCGGCCGCAGGCCGCTTCGGGGGGACCTCTCAATGAACTTCAGGCGTACAGGCGTGAGCTTTTCGGCAGGTGCGCCATCAGGAACTCCATCTGGTCGGCCAGGATGCGCCGGTTGCGCAGGATGAAGTCCTCCCAGAGACTGGGCACGTAGGGCGCGTACAGCAAGGGCATGTTGGCCTGCTCTTACGGTGGTTGCAAGCCCGGCAGGGGGTGACGACGTTCATCCAGTGGTCACGGCCGTTTTGCGCGAAGGGGATGATGTGTTCGCGCGTGAGTTCGGATTCGTGGTGCTGGCCCCCGCAGTAGGCGCAGGTGTTGCGGTCGCGGGCGAAAAGCTTGCCGTTGGTCAGGCCCGGCTTGAGGTCGAAGGGGTTGATGTTGGGGACGCCCTTGGTGCCGATGATGCTGCTTACGGTGATGACCGACTGCTCGCCGGTCATGGCGTTGTGCCCGCCGCGAAAGACCGCCACCTCTGCGCCGACCTCCCAACGGACCTGGTCGGCGGCGTAATGCAGCACGGCCTGTTCGAGCGTGATCCAGGACTGCGGCAGGCCCTGGGCAGACAGCTTCAACACCTTCAAGCGTGACCTCCTTGAACGACGCGAATCACTGAACAAGTTAGCCCTCACAATATAACCTCTTTCAAAGACCTGAAGCCACCCCGCCCCACCCTGGCGCACGCCAGCTCCCACCCAGAAGACATCCCTCGCGCGATGCAGATCTTTCGCGGCTTCCACCACCCGGACATCGCGCCGGCCTGTGCCCTGACCATCGGCAACTTCGATGGCGTGCACCGAGGCCACCAGGCCATGCTGGCCCTCTTGAACAACGAAGCCCGCCACCGGGGCGTGCCTTCCTGCGTGCTGACGTTCGAGCCGCACCCGCGCGACTACTTCGCAGGCGCCCTGCGCAAGCCCGAACTGGCACCCGCGCGCATCGCCACCCTGCGGGACAAGCTGACCGAGCTGGCCGCCTGCGGCGTCGACCAGTGCGTGGTGATGCCCTTCGACGCCCGCCTGTCCTCCCAGACGCCGCAGGACTTCATCGACCAGGTGCTGGTGCGGGGCCTGGGCGCGCGCTACGTGCTGGTGGGCGACGACTTCCGCTTCGGCGCGAAGCGCGCCGGCGACTACGCGATGATCGATGCGGCCGGGGCCGCTGGCGGGTTCGACGTGGCGCGCATGAACAGCTACGAGGTACACACCCTGCGCGTGTCCAGTTCGGCGGTACGCGAGGCCCTGGCCCGCGGCGACATGCAGGCTGCCGCCACGCTGCTGGGGCGCCCCTACAGCATCAGCGGACATGTGGTGCACGGGCGCAAGCTCGGACGCGAACTGGGGCGCGGGTCCGGACGGCCCGAGGGCTTTCGCACCCTGAACCTGCGATTTGCGCACTGGAAGCCCGCGGCCAGCGGCATCTTCGCGGTCCACGTGCATGGTCTGGGCGCGGCGCCCCTGGAGGGCGTGGCCAACCTGGGGATCCGCCCCTCGCTGGACCCAAACGACGTCAACGGCGGGCGGGTGCTGCTGGAGACCCACTGCCTGGACTGGCCCGCCCACCTGGGCGCAGAGGGGGCCTACGCTAAAATCATTCGGGTGGATCTCCTGCACAAACTGCACGACGAACTGAAGTACGAGAGCCTGGAGGCCCTCACGGCCGGCATCGCCCGCGACTGCGACGCGGCCCGCGCCTACTTCGCATCCACCCGCCGCCAGACCACGCGCGACCGAATTTAAAGGCCTGGCATCCGTTCGCCGCCCCTCGACAGGCTCAGGGCGGACGGTAGCAGGCCTTCTGCCCGAGCCCCTCCCCCGCACCGTTCGGGCTGAGCTTGTCGAAGCCCCCGAAACGCAACGCCATGTCCGACACGAAGAACACCGCCCCGGCGACCGATTACCGCGCCACGCTGAACCTGCCCGATACGCCCTTCCCTATGCGCGGCGACCTGCCCAAGCGCGAGCCGGGCTGGGTGGCGCAGTGGGAAGAAAAAGGCCTGTACAAGCGCCTGCGCGAAGCGCGCTGCGGCCGCGAGAAGTTCGTGCTGCACGATGGCCCGCCCTATGCCAACGGGCAGATCCACATGGGGCATGCGGTCAACAAGATCCTCAAGGACATGATCGTCAAGTCGCGCCAGCTCAAGG
>CAZUKC010000169.1:0-3965 GCA_964620375.1 uncultured Ramlibacter sp.
GGCCTGGCCGCCATCGCCAACGTGAGCCTGGCCCTGCTCAAGACCGGCGACGAGGTGCTGCTGCCCGACAACGTCTACGGCCCCTCGCTGGCCCTGGCCCAGGGCGAGCTGGCGCAGTGGGGCATCCGCCACCGGCGCTACAACCCCCTGGATCCCGACGACCTGCGCAGCCGGTTGTCGGACCGCACCCGGCTGGTGTGGCTGGAGGCGCCAGGCTCGGTGACGATGGAGTTTCCGCCACTGCCCGAGCTGGCGGCGATCTGCCGTGAACGCGGGGTGACGACCGCCCTGGACAACACCTGGGGCGCGGGCCTGGCCTTCAACGGCTTTGACCTGCTGGGCGCGCCGGGCACAGGGCAGGGCGCCGATGTCGTCATCCAGGCCTTGACCAAATACCCCAGCGGGGGCGGTGACGTCCTCATGGGCAGCATCGTCACCCGCCACGAGGCGCTGCACCTGCAGATCAAGGCCGCGCACATGCGACTGGGCCTGGGCGTGGCGGCCAATGACGCCGAGGCGGTGCTGCGTTCATTACCCAGTGTGGCCCTGCGTTACCGCGCCCATGACGAGGCAGCCCGCGCGCTCGCCCGCTGGCTGCAGGGGCGACCCGAGATCGCACAGGTGCTGCACCCGGCCCTGCCGCAGTCGCCAGGCCATGCGCACTGGGCGGCGCTGTGCGGACGCAGCGGTCTGGCCGCCGGCCTGTTCTCGGTGGTGTTTCAGCCGCAATACACGCAGGCGCAGGTGGATGCCTTCTGCGACGGGCTGCGGCTGTTCAAGCTGGGATATTCCTGGGGCGGGCCGATCAGCCTCGTGGTGCCCTACGACATCCCGTCGATGCGCAGCGCCGAGCTCGGCACCTGGCCCTACACCGGCGGGCTGGTGCGGTTCTCGATCGGCCTGGAAGCCGTGGCCGATCTGCAGGCCGACCTGGCGCAGGCGATGGCCCTGCTGGACTGACGGATGTCAGTGCGGTGGCGTTGTCGCCGTAGCACGGGATCGCGTACAGTGAGTGCACTTTTGATTGACGAAACGGAACCCCAGTGGCCACACCCAACTACGGATACGAAAAGCGGCAACGCGAGCTGGCCAAGAAAAAGAAGAAAGAAGAGAAGCTGCGGGCCAAGGCCGAGCGCAAGTCGGGTGACGGTTCAGCGCCAGCCAGCGAGATGCAGGACGGGCAGACGCCGTCCGACGACGCCCTGCCGCCGGCTTCGCCCAACCCGGCCTGAGCCCCGGCATTCGCGCTCAGAGCGGCAGTCCCACGTAGTTTTCGGCCAGGGAGGTCGACAGCGCTTCGGAGTGCACCAGGTAATCCAACTCGGCCTCTTGCACCTTCTGACCAAAGCCTTCGGTGTCCGGAAAACGGTGCATCAGGGACGTCAGCCACCACGAAAAACGCTCGGCCTTCCAGATGCGCCGCAGGCAGCGCTGCGAGTAGGTGTCGATGCCGGCCACGCTCTTGTCGCGGTAGTACTCGATGAAGGCACCCGAGAGGTACTTCACGTCGGTGGCGGCCAGGTTCAGGCCTTTGGCGCCGGTGGGCGGCACGATGTGGGCCGCGTCCCCCGCCAGGAACAGTCGGCCGAAGCGCATGGGCTCGGCCACGAAGCTGCGCAGCGGCGCGATGCTCTTTTCGATGCTCGGACCGGTGATGATCCTCTCGGCCAGCTCAGGGTCTAGGCGGCTGCGCAGTTCGTCCCAAAAGCGCTGGTCGCTCCAGTCCTCCGCCTTGTCCGTCAGCGGGCACTGCACGTAGTAGCGGCTGCGTGTCATGCTGCGCATGGAGCACAGCGAGAAGCCCCGCGCGCTGTTGCCGTAGACGATGGCGTGTGGCGAGACGGGCGGGACGTCCGCCAGCACGCCCAGCCAACCGAAGGGGTAGACCTTCTCGTACTCGGTGACACGCTCCTTCACGCTGGCGCGGCTCACGCCGTGAAAGCCGTCGCAGCCCGCGATGAAGTCGCAGTCCAGGGTGTGGGTCTGGCCGTTCTTGCGATAGGTCACGCGCGGTGACGTGCCGTCAAAGTCGTGCAGCGTCACCTCGTCGGCCTCGTAGACCGTGGTCAGACCGGCCGCGGCGCGGGCGTCCATCAGGTCGCGGGTGAGTTCGGTCTGGCCGTAGGCGGTGACCACCTTGCCGCCGGTCAGGCCATGCACGTCAATCGGATGGCGCTGGCCGGCGAAGACCAGCTCGATGCTGTGGTGAACGATGCCCTCGCGGTCCAGGCGCTGGCCGACGCCCGCCTCGCGCATCAGGTTCACGGTGACCTGCTCGAGGATGCCGGCGCGGATGCGTCCGAGGACGTAGTCGCCGCTCTGGCGTTCAAGGACGATGTTGTCGATGCCAGCCTTGTGCAGCAGCTGGCCGAGCAGCAGGCCGGACGGGCCCGCGCCGATGATGGCGACCTGGGTTCTCATGGGTGTCTCCTGTGGCGCGAAGCTTATTGGCTCATCCGTGGTTAATCACGCCCACAGGGGGTATTGCTGCCCGGTCATCGTGCGGATTGTGCGATCATCGCGCACCATGACGATTGCCAAGGCCGATTACATCGAGGGCATGGCCCGCGGGCTGGCGGTGCTGGAAAGCTTCGACACCGAGCGCCAGCGTCTGAACGCAACCCTGGCCGCCGAGCGCGCGGGCATTCCACGGGCGGCGGCGCGCCGGCACCTGCTGACGCTCACCCACCTGGGCTACCTGGAGACCGATGGCAGCCATTTTTGGCTCTCGCCCAAGGTGTTGCGCTTTTCGGGCAGCTACCTGGCCTCGGCACGCCTGCCGCGGGCCTTGCAGCCCACCCTGAACCGGCTGGCGGCGCAGACCGGCGATTCCTATTCCGCCGCGCTGTTGGACGAGGACGAGGTGGTGATCGTGGCCCGCAGCGGTCCCACCCGGGTGCTGGCCTACGGCGTGCACCTGGGCGCACGGCTGCCGGCCCACGCCACGTCCACCGGGCGGGTGCTGCTGGCGGCCCTCCCCAAGGGGCAACTCACCGACTGGCTGCGGGGGCGCACGCTGGCGCGCTTCACCGCTCACACGACGGTGGAGTCACGGCCGTTTCGGGCCTTGATCGAGCAGGTGCGGGCCCAGGACTGGTGCGAAGCCGCTCAGGAGCATGAGCTGGGGGTGCACGCGCTGGCCGTCCCCCTGCGGGATGTGCAGGGCCGTACCGTGGCCGCGCTGAACGTGGTGGTGGGCTCGGCGCGGGCCCAGGGCGGGGCCCTGCAGCGCGAACTGCTGCCGGTGCTGCAGGACGCCGCACGGGAGCTGCGCGCGCTCGTCTGAGCCCGGGGCGACGGGGCGGGCGACGGGCCCGGCGCGGGGCCTTATATGCGGCTGACGCTATGCAAACAACGAGATGTTCGTTGGTCTTTTATAACCGGCGCTCCAGAATTCGGGCCTTCGTTATTCGCAAGAACAAGACCGAACGCGCCATGAAACCTGCCTTCAAGACCCTGATCGCCTCGATCGCCCTGGCCGCCAGTGGCCTGAGCAGCGCCCAGCAGACCCTGCTCAATGTCTCCTACGACGTCGCCCGCGAGTTCTACAAGGACGTCAACGCCGCCTTCGTGCCTGCCTACAAGAAGGCCACGGGCCGGGACGTGAAGATCGACCAGGCCCACGGCGGCTCTTCGGCCCAGGCCCGCGCGGTGGCCGACGGCCTGGACGCCGACGTGGTGACCTTCAACACCAGCACCGACATCGAGTTCCTGGCCGACAAGGGCGTGGTGGCCAAAGACTGGGCCCGACGCTTCCCGAACACCGCGGCGCCCACCACCTCCACCATGCTGTGCCTGACCCGCAACGGCAACCCCAAGAACATCAAGGACTGGGACGACCTGATTCGCCCCGACGTGAAAGTGGTGGTGGTCAACCCCAAGACCGGCGGCAACGGCCGCTACGCCTACCTGGCCGCCTGGGGCTACATCAAGAAGAAGGGCGGCACCGACGCCCAGGCCGCCGA
>CAZUKC010000170.1:0-1479 GCA_964620375.1 uncultured Ramlibacter sp.
GCCACGCGCCGGACATCCTGCGGGTGGTGGGCGAAGCCAACTTCCTGCCCTCGTCCACCAACCCCACGATGCCCTACACCGTCAACACGCTCGACGAACATGTCGACATGCTGATGGTGTGCCACCACCTGGACGCCGCTATCGCCGAAGACCTCGCCTTTGCCGAAAGCCGCATCCGCAAGGAGACCATCGCCGCCGAGGACATCCTGCACGACCTGGGCGCCATCAGCATGTTCAGCTCCGACTCGCAGGCCATGGGCCGGGTGGGCGAGGTGATCCTGCGTTGCTGGCAGACCGCGCACAAGATGAAGCTGCAGCGCGGCAAGCTACCCGGCGACACCGACCGCCACGACAACGCGCGGGCCAAGCGCTACGTCGCCAAGTACACCATCAACCCCGCCATCGCCCACGGCATCAGCCACGAGGTGGGCAGCCTCGAAGTGGGCAAGTGGGCCGACCTGGTGGTCTGGAAGCCGGCCTTCTTTGGCGTCAAGCCCTCGGTGATCGTCAAGGGCGGCACCATCGCGATGGCGGCCATGGGCGACCCCAACGCCTCCATCCCCACGCCGCAGCCGGTGCATTTCCGACCGATGTTCGGCAGCTTCGGTGGCTCGCTGCTGAAGTCCTCCATCACCTTCGTCTCGCAGGCGGCGCTGAACGCCGGCATTCCTGCCCGCATCGGTATGGGCAAGGTGGTGAGCGCCGCGAAGGACATCCGGCGGGTGCGCAAGCAGCACATGATCCACAACGCCTGGCTGCCCAAGATGGAGATCGACGCCCAGACCTATGCGGTGCGCGCCGATGGCCAGTTGCTCACGTGCGAGCCCGCCACGGCGCTGCCGATGGCGCAGCGTTATTTCCTGTTCTAGGGGCAAGCCGCGCGTCTGCGACACTGCCGCCCATGATCATCGTCAACAAATGCCTGGCCGGCGGCCAGAGCCTCGCTCCTGTCCTGGTCAAGCGCGCCGCAGTCGTCGAACTCGACTGGGACGTGCGCCAGAAAAGCCGCTTCGACTGCACCGACTCCGCAGGCCGCACCTTGGGCGTCTTTCTTCCGCGCGGCACCGTGGTGCGGGGTGGTGACGTGCTGGTGGCCGAGGACGGCTCGCTGGTGCGCGTGGTGGCGGCCCCGCAACCGGTGCTGGTCATCACCCACTGTCCGCAGCACGGCACGCCCTTTGACCTCACGCGCGCGGCCTACCACCTGGGCAACCGGCACGTCCCGATCGAACTCAGGCCCGACCACCTCAAGATCGAGCCCGATCACGTGCTGGCCGACATGCTGCGCTCCATGCACCTGATCGTGCACGAGACCCTGGCGGCCTTCGAACCCGAGGGCGGCGCCTATGGGTCGCACGGCGGGCACGCACACGCGCACGCGCACGGCGAAGGCCATCATGGCCACGATCACGCGCATGATCACCCCCACGGCCATGGGCACGGACACTCTCACCGCTGATGCATCGGCCCTGGTCGACG
>CAZUKC010000170.1:1579-3930 GCA_964620375.1 uncultured Ramlibacter sp.
CCCACGGCCATGGGCACGGACACTCTCACCGCTGATGCATCGGCCCTGGTCGACGGCGCCCTGCTGCGCCTGATCTGGCTTGCCTCGCCGGCCTTGCCGGTGGGGGGCTTCTCGTACTCCGAGGGTCTGGAGAGCGCCGTCGATGCTGGCCGCGTGACTGACGAAGCCTCGGCTGCGGCCTGGCTGACCGACCAGTTGCACCTGACCCTGGCGCGCGCCGACCTGTCCGTGGTGGCTCAGGCGATCCCGGCCTGGCGTGTCGCCGACACGGCGCGTATCGCCGCCCTGAACGCCTGGATCCTGCGCACCCGGGAAACCAGCGAGTTGCGCCTGCAGACCGAGCAGATGGGCCGCTCCCTCGTCGAGTGGCTCAAGTCGGTGCACCCGGACCTGGCTGGCGTCGCCGCTCCGCTGGGGCACCTGACCTACCCGGTGGCCTATGCCCTGGCGGCCGGCGCCAGCGAGGCCCCAGCGCGCGCCATCGTGCTCGGCTTCGCCTTCGGGTGGGCCGAGAACATGATGCAGGCCGCGATCAAGTCGGTCCCCTTGGGCCAGAGCGCGGGTCAACGTATCCTCGCGCGTCTGGCGCAAGAGATCCCGGCCGCTGTCGACCACGCCCTGTCGCTGGACGACGCGTCCCGGCAGTCCTATTCCCCCTCGCTGGCGATCCTGTCCTCTCGGCATGAACACCAGTACTCACGCCTGTTTCGATCATGACCCTGCACCACATTCCCCGTCGCACCAAGAAGCTTCCGCCCCTGCGTGTGGGCGTTGGCGGCCCTGTCGGCTCGGGCAAGACCACCCTGCTGGAAATGCTTTGCAAGTCCATGCGCGAACACTGGGACCTGGTCGCCATCACCAACGACATCTACACCAAAGAGGACCAGCGCCTGCTCACCGTCAGCGGCGCGCTGCCCGCCGAACGCATCATGGGGGTCGAAACGGGTGGATGCCCGCACACCGCCATCCGCGAAGACGCCTCCATCAACCTGGAGGCCATCGACCGCATGCTCGAGACCTTTCCCGAGGCCGATGTGGTGTTCGTGGAATCTGGCGGCGACAACCTGGCCGCCACCTTCAGCCCCGAGCTGTCCGACCTGACGATCTACGTGATCGACGTGGCCGCGGGCGAGAAGATTCCTCGCAAGGGCGGTCCCGGCATCACCAAGAGCGACCTCTTCGTGATCAACAAGACTGATCTGGCACCGCATGTGGGCGCCGACCTGGCGGTGATGGAGGCCGACACCCAGCGCATGCGCCAGGGCAAGCCCTACGTCATGACCAACCTCAAGACCCGGGAGGGTCTGACGCAGGTGATCGAGTTCATCGAGCGCAAGGGCATGCTGCGAACCGCCGCGGCCGCCTGACGCCCTGAACTCAGCGACCGCTGGCGAATCGCCGAACCTCCTGCATCATCTCCTGGGTGCGGCGCTGGTTGAAACAGAACTGGTGAACGCCAAATCCATTGGTCATGGTGCGGCAGACGCCATCCACCGACGGACTGAACAAACCGTGCGTGTCGATGTTGAACGCGTGGGTCACGTCGTCCCAGTGCAGCCACCGCGCGGCGGACTTCAGGGTCTTGTCGGAGCAATGAGAGATGGGCGTGAGGGTGTCGCGTCCGCCCGTGATCAACAACACCGGACTGTGATAAGGCCCCAGGCGATGGAAGACGAAGTTGTTCGCCTCGGTGTGGACAGTCCCGGGCTCTTCGCAGACGGGATAGAGGGCCACACCGCCGGCGTAGTAGGGCTTGATCAGGGCGACGATGCCTGGATCATCAGTGAAGGCCCGCAGCACACCCCAGCCGCCCTGGCTCTCGCCGATGGCATAGGTTTTGGCGGGGTTGACGCCCTGCGTCGCCAGCCAGCGCCCGGCGGCGGCCAGGTCAAACATCCGGGCGTTCGAGCTGAGGGTCGGGCCTGACTGCGGGATGCTGGCCCCACCGTTGTTCGAGCGTCCTCGACTCCAGATACTGTCCAGGATCAGGACATTCGAGTTGAGGGAGGCGACCAGGTCGGCGCCCATGACCAGCAACATGCCACCGATCCCGCCGCCGCCGTGCGCGATCACGAAAGTCGGTGCATCGGGGTCTGGGCTGCGGGTCCAACTCGCCATGAGCAGACCCTTGCCATCCATCGTCGGCACCAGCGGCTGGATCTCCCCGAGCCCACGCATTTGGGTGGCCCGCCGCCATCGGGCTTCGTCGGGCACCTGTCGGGTCCGGATGGTGGTGTTCTCACGGCTGTAGTCCTCGGGTGTCACAGGACCGGTCGACACACAGCCCGTGACCATCAGGGCGAAAAAGAAGGCCAGGACGAATCGGCAGGAGCTAGGCCAGCAGGTAGTCA
>CAZUKC010000171.1:0-1867 GCA_964620375.1 uncultured Ramlibacter sp.
CTTCGCCGTCCACTATCTCCAGGACCGTCGGCTGGCGGTGCAGGGCCTGCTGCCAGCTTGGTATTTGCCGCTGCGTCTGCGCCTGTCGATGGTGGCGATCCTGTGCCTGCTGGCCCCTGGGCTCCAGGCGGCCGCGACCGGCGCTACCTGAGGTCCGGGCTCCAAGGTGTCGGACGGGGGCTCGATGGCGGGCCCGCTTCTTGCGATGACCGGGTTGAGGTCAAGGTTTTGCTTTCCTCCTCTCTTGTTCATCCTCAACCTGGAGTTCGCATGCAACGTCGATTCACCCTTAAGGCTCTGTCCGTCGCCGCCGCCCTGGGCGCGCTGGCCAGCGTTTCCGCCGTCCATGCCCAATCGGGCAACACCATCAAGGTCGGCATCCTCCACAGCCTCTCGGGCACCATGGCCATCTCCGAGACCGTCCTGAAGGACACCGCGCTGATGGCGATTGAAGAAATCAACGCCAAGGGCGGCGTGCTGGGCAAGAAGCTCGAGCCCGTGGTGGTCGATCCGGCCTCCAATTGGCCCCTCTTCGCCGAGAAGACCAAGCAGCTGCTGACGCAAGACAAGGTGGCCGTGATGTTCGGCTGCTGGACCAGCGTGTCCCGCAAGTCGGTCCTGCCGGTCGTCGAGGAACTCAATGGCCTGCTGTTCTACCCCGTGCAGTACGAGGGCGAAGAGCTGTCCAAGAACGTGTTCTACACCGGCGCCGCGCCCAACCAGCAGGCCATTCCCGCCGTGGAATACCTGATGAGCAAGGATGGCGGCAGCGCCAAGCGCTTCGTGCTGCTGGGCACCGACTATGTCTACCCGCGCACCACCAACAAGATCCTGCGCGCCTTCCTCAAGAGCAAGGGTGTGGCCGATGCCGACATCATGGAGGAGTACACCCCCTTCGGCCACGCCGACTACCAGGGCATCATCGCCAAGATCAAGAAGTTCGCGGGCGAGGGCAAGAAGACCGCGGTGGTTTCCACCATCAATGGTGACTCCAATGTGCCCTTCTACAAGGAGCTGGGCAACCAAGGCCTGAAGGCCACCGACGTGCCGGTCGTGGCCTTCTCGGTGGGCGAAGAAGAACTGCGCGGCGTGGACACCAAGCCGCTGGTGGGTCACCTGGCCGCCTGGAACTACTTCATGTCGGTCAAGAACCCGACCAACGACGAGTTCACCAAGAAGTGGGCGGCCTATGCCAAGGCCAAGAACATCGCCGGCCACAAGGACAAGCCCCTGACCAATGATCCGATGGAAGCCACCTATATCGGCATCTACATGTGGAAGCAGGCCGTGGAGAAGGCCAAGAGCACCGATGTGGACAAGGTCATCGCCGCCATGGCTGGTCAGACGTTCAAGGCGCCCTCGGGCTTCACCGCCAAGATGGACGAGAAGAACCACCACCTGCACAAGCCCGTGTTCATCGGCGAAGTGAAGGCCGATGGCCAGTTCAACATCGTGTGGAAGACCCCCGGTCCGGTGAAGGCCAAGCCCTGGTCACCGTTCATCCCGGGCAATGACAAGAAGAAGGACGAGCCGGAAGGAAAGAGCAAGGTCTGACGACCTTTCCCCTAAGCAGCTTCGCCTCCTCCCCTCAGAGGGGGGTGGCGTAGCCGCTGGGGGCCGCCCGGCGCGGTGCGCCGCTGGCGTGTTTGTTCATTGCAGATTCTTCATGCTCCGACTATTTGGCTTGATCCTGGCGCTGTTGACCGCGCCTGTGCATGCGCTCACGGCAGACGAAGCCCGGGCGATCGCATTGGGTGAGACCGATGCGCGCATCGAGGCGCTGGGCAAGGCCATTGCCAACGCGGACGACAGGACCGCCGCGTTCCTGCAGGCGCTCGCGGATGACGCGGTGAAGACCGCCGGCGGC
>CAZUKC010000171.1:1915-3866 GCA_964620375.1 uncultured Ramlibacter sp.
ACGTCGTGAGCAACAACCGCATGCGCGGTGAGATCGACACCGCCCTGGGCGCCATCCGCCTGTTCTCGCCTGACGACAAGCTGCGTGCCGCCGCCGTCAAGGCCCTGGCCGCCGAACCCGATCCCGCGCGTCTGCCGATGATCGAGAAAGCGCTCGCATCGGAGAAGAACCCCGCTATTCGACTTCAGTTGACGCTGGCGCGCGCCGCCGCACAGGTGGCAAGCGATGATCCGCTGCAGCGCGCCGATGCCGCCCGTGTGCTGGCTCAAAGCGGCGAAGCCGCGACCCGTACCCTGTTGATCGAGCGCCTGCGCGCCGAGCAGGACCCTGGCGCGAAATCCGCGATCGAGATGGCCCTTCGCAAGGTCGAATCGCGCCTGGCCTGGGGTGACCGTGCGGGGCAAGTGTTCTCGGGCCTGAGTCTGGGCTCTATCCTCCTGCTGGTGGCCCTGGGTTTGGCCATCACCTACGGTCTCATGGGCGTGATCAACATGGCCCACGGCGAGCTGATGATGATCGGCGCCTATGCCACCTATGTGGTGCAGACCGTCTTTCGTCAGTACCTGCCGGGCGCCTTCGACTGGTACCTCGTGGCGGCCTTGCCTGTGGCCTTTGCCACTTCGGCGCTCATGGGGGCGTTCCTGGAACGCAGCGTGATCCGCTTCCTCTACGGCCGTCCGCTGGAGACGCTGCTGGCCACCTGGGGCATCAGCCTGATGCTGATGCAAGGGGTGCGCACCCTCTTCGGTGCGCAGAACGTGAGCGTCGAAAACCCCAGTTGGATGAGTGGGGGCGTCGCAGTCTTGGGGAATCTGCAGCTGCCCTGGAACCGCATCGTGATCATCGCCTTCGCCTTCGCGGTGCTGGCCGGGATGGCCTGGCTGATCGCCCGTACGCGCTTGGGTCTGTTCGTGCGCGGTGTGACGCAGAATCGGCCGATTGCCTCCTGCATGGGCGTGAACACGGCGCGGGTGGACACCTATGCCTTTGCCCTGGGGTCGGGCGTCGCCGGCCTGGCCGGTTGCGCCCTCAGCCAGATCGGTAACGTGGGGCCCGACCTGGGCCAGAGCTACATCGTCGACTCCTTCATGGTCGTTGTCCTGGGGGGCGTGGGGCAACTGGCGGGTACCGTCTATGCAGCGCTTGGCCTGGGCGTATTGAACAAATTCCTTGAAGGCTGGGCCGGCGCGGTGCTGGCCAAGATCGCGGTACTGGTGTTCATCATCATCTTCATCCAGAAGCGGCCCCAGGGACTCTTCGCCGTCAAGGGAAGGAGTGCCGAGGCATGACCCGTCACTCGCGCCCACGAGTTGTTGAATGAACCGAATTTCTGAATCTGGACAGGCGCTGCTTTCGCGTGTGGGCTGGGGCGCCTTCCTCACGGCCCTGATTGCCGTGTGCGCCGTCGCGCCCGCGTTGAACCTGCTGGTGCCCGAGGGCAGCGCCTTCCACCTGAGCGATTACGCGGTATCCCTGATCGGCAAGATCATGTGCTATGCGATCTGTGCCCTGGCCATGGATCTGATCTGGGGCTACACCGGCATCCTGTCCCTCGGACACGGTCTGTTCTTCGCGCTGGGCGGCTACACCATGGGGATGTACCTGATGCGGCAGATCGGGCGTGACGGCAACTACAAGAGTGACCTGCCGGATTTCATGGTGTTCCTGGACTGGAAAGAGCTGCCCTGGCACTGGACGTTCAGCGACAGCTTTATCGCCACCCTGGTGCTGGTGGTAGCGGTGCCCGGCCTGATCGCCTTCGTGTTCGGTTACTTCGCCTTCCGATCGCGGATCAAGGGCGTGTACTTTTCGATCATCACGCAGGCCATGACCTTTGCCGCCATGCTGCTGTTCTTTCGCAACGAGACCGGCTTTGGCGGCAACAACGGTTTCACTGATTTCAAGCGCATTCTGGGAATGCCGCTGGCCACACCGGGCATGCGCATGACGC
>CAZUKC010000172.1:0-3858 GCA_964620375.1 uncultured Ramlibacter sp.
GCGAACGAGGGCGCGTCCGCCTGGTCGGTGCCCGTGCCACGGAAGCCCGCACGGCCATACCCGCGCTGTTCCCACAGCGGACCCCATTGGGCCTCGAGGGCGGCGGGTTCGAAGGATTTGGACAGGCTGGAGAGCCCGGGTTGGTGCGGGGTGTCGCTCATGGCGCAAATCGCTTGGGGGAAAAGAAAAACGGCACCCGAAGATGCCGTCGTGATCAGGCTGAGCCCGATTCTATTCGGGCCGTGCTCCCGGGGGCGTGTCGGGCGAAGGTGTGGGCCTATGGGCGGCCGCCTCGATGCAGGCCTGAAGGACCTGGGCGTCGCCGATCTGGTTGGCCAGGATCAGGATCAGGCGGGCATTGAGCAATTCGGACTGCGCGGGGGTGAGACCGGCGTGGGCGTCCAGCAGCTGCTCATAGAAGGTGTCGGCGTCCTGGAAATGGAGGGCGGTCTTCATGCGGGAACTCCTTCGGGGGTGACGCCCAGCGCCGCGCCCAGGGCGTTGACCACGCTGGCGTCGATGCTTTCGCCGGTCGCGGCCACGTAGCTGTCTGGCCGTACCAGGGCCCAGGCGTGGCCGAAGACGTGGCAGGCCCCCTGGAGGTGGCCCTGGGGGTCGCGCACGTGTTCGCGGGCGCGGGCCGGGGTCTTGCCGTCGACCACCTGGACGACCCGCACCGGCGCGCTTTCGGCGAGGGTGCGCAGGCGCCGCAGGGCGGCCGGAGGCAGGTCGCCGAAGGCCAGGAGCAGGAAATGCCCCCGGGCCCACAGCAGCAGGTCGTTGACGGTGCCGCCCGAGCCGTCGGCCCAGGCCAGGCGCACGTTCTGGACCGACTGCCCGCCGCCCTGGGCGCAGGCCGCAGACTGGGTGTAGGTGTTGGCCACCGCCATGCGCCCCGTGTTGATCAGGGAGCGGGCGAACGGGTGCTGGCGCGCCAGGCTGATGGCCGCGGAGCGGAAGGTGCGCTCGATGCCGTCGGCCGGACGCAGGAAGCGGGCGGTGCGGTTGGTGACCTGCACGTTCTGGCGCGCTGCCTCGTGGCGCTCCTCATGGAAGGTGTCCAGCAGCTTCGGGCTGGCCTGCTGGCGCAGTACCGCGGCGAGCTTCCAGGCCAGGTTGTCGGCGTCGGCGATGCCGGTATTGCCCCCGCGCGCACCAAAGGGGCTGACCACCTTGGCGGCGTCGCCCATGAAGAAGACGCGCCCGTGGCGCATGCGGTCGATGCACTCGCTGCGGTAGGCATAGGGACCGACCCAGACGATCTCGACCTGCATGTCGCGCCCGAACTGGCGGGCCAGGCGCTCGCGCACCACGTCTTCGCGGCTGACGTACCTGGGGTCGGCGTCGGGGGCCATCTGGTAGTCGATACGCCAGACATCGTCGCCCATGAGGTGCTGCCAGACGGCGCGGTTCTCGTTGAAGGGGGCCTCGATCCAGGTGTGACGCTCGCCCGGTGGGCGGTCGGGAAAGCGCACGTCGGCGATGCACCAGCGGTCGTCACCCTTCTTGCCGGTGAGGGTGGCGCCCACCCAGCGGTGGAAGGGGCTGCGCGAGCCGGTGGCGTCGATCACGTGGTCGGCGCGCAGTCGGTAGTCGCCGGCGGGGGTGCTGACGGTGAGCGTGGCGGCGTGCTCGTCTTGCTCGAAGCCGACGACGCGGTTCTTCCAGCGCAGTTCCACATCGCCGAGTTCGTGGATGCGCTCGACCAGGTAGCCCTCGATGTAGAACTGCTGGATGTTGATGAAGGGAGGCTGGCTGGAGAGGTTGTAGGCGCTTTGCTGGCGCAGGTCGAAGGAGTAGACCTCGTCCTGGCCGGCGAAGGTGCGGCCCACGCTCCACTGGATACCCTTGGCGGCGATGCGTGGGTAGATGCCCAGGCGGTCGAAGATCTCCAGCGACTTCTGCGTGTAGCAGATCCCGCGCGAGGACGCGCCCTTGACGCCCACCGTGTTGTCCTCGTCCAGCAGCACGGCGCGAACGCCCAGACGCGCCAGCGCGCAGGCCAGGGTGAGGCCGGTGATGCCGCCGCCAACGATGACGATGGGCTCGTGGCCGACCTGGCCGCTGGCGACCTCGGGCGGGGCGACGAAGGCGTACTCGGGCAGCTGATAGCCGCTGCCCGTGGTGAATTCATAGCCGTTGGTGTAGCCGGTGTCGGCGTAGCGGTCTTGCATGGGGGCTTGCTCGAGGGCGTGTTCAGCGCGTGTATTCGGGTCGGTCGTTCTGCTGGGGTTTCAGGGGCGCGGCGGACTTGCCCGCGGCGCGTTCGGCGCGCCACTGCTCCTTGCGCGCAGTCCACTCGGCCAGGCGCGCATGCGCGGTCTTGCTTTCCTGCAGCATCTGGAATTCGTCGGCCAGTTGGGCGGAGAGCTCCAGGCGGATGCCGTTGGGGTCGAAGAAATAGATGCTGTGGAAGATGTGGTGGTCGGTCACGCCCAGCACTTCGACACCGTGCGCCTCCAGTCGGGCCTTCATGTCTGTGAGGGCCTGGATGGAGTCGACGCGAAAGGCGATGTGGTTGACCCAGCGCGGGGTGTTGGGCGAGGGCAGGGCGGCCTCGTCGTCGCCCAGGTCGAAGAAGGCGATGAAGGAGCCGTCCTGCAGCCGAAAGAAGAAGTGGGTGTAGGGACAGTACTCGCCGGTGCTGGGGACGTGGTCGCTTTGGATGATGTGATAAAGCGGCAGGCCCAGGATGTCTTCATAGAAGCGGCGGGTCTCCTCCGCGTCGCGGGCGCGGTAGGCGTAGTGGTGAAGCTGCTGGATCGGGGGCGGTGCGGGCAGGGCGGACAGCGCGGGCGCGGCAGAGGGGGCGTTCAGGACAGCGGCCATGGGCGTCTCCGAGATTTACTAATGCGTAACGGATTTACTATAACGTAATCCTGGTTTCGTGGCTGCCATCCGATAAACCTTCGTTATAGAGGCTATCTGGCAAATAGCCAAACTCAATACTGGACATTGAAGTCTCCAATTAGACGCGGCAGTCGCGACTGGTTCATCATCCCGCCGTCCTGTCGCTGTCGTTCTGACCGCGACGGGCATCGCTTCCTTCAACACACCAAAGGAGATGTTCCATGCCAGCTCTCAAGGGCTCTAAAACGGAAGAGAACCTGAAGGCCGCCTTCGCCGGCGAGTCCCAGGCCAACCGCCGCTACCTGTATTTCGCAAACAAGGCCGACGTCGAAGGCCAGAACGATGTGGCAGCCCTGTTCCGTTCCACCGCCGAAGGTGAGACGGGCCACGCCCACGGCCACCTGGAGTGGCTCGAGCAGTGCGGCGACCCCGCCACCGGCCTGCCGATCGGGTCGACCCGCCAGAACCTGGCGGCTGCCGTCGCCGGCGAGACCCACGAGTACACCGACATGTACCCCGGCATGGCCAAGACGGCCCGTGACGAGGGCCATGACGAAGTGGCGGATTGGTTCGAGACCCTGGCCAAGGCCGAGCGCTCGCACGCCAACCGCTACCAGAAAGCCCTGAACGAGCTGGTCGACTGACCCTCGGGATGTTGCGTGTTGGGCATGGCTTTCGGGCCGTGCCCAATGCACAACACGCCCCACCTTCCGACTACCACACGGAGATAAGACATGGCACGAGAAGGCAGCCTGGAAGCGCCCACCCGTCACCCCATCGACTGGAAGAACCCCGAGTTCTACAACGAAGAAGCGACCTTCAAGGAGATGGAGCGCATCTTCGACATCTGCCACGGCTGCCGCCGCTGCGTGAGCCTGTGCGGATCGTTCCCCACCCTGTTCGACCTGGTGGACGAGGGCCCGACCGGCGAGCTCGATGGCGTGGACAAGAAGGACTACTGGAAGGTGGTCGACCAGTGCTACCTGTGCGACCTGTGCTACCTGACCA
>CAZUKC010000173.1:0-3855 GCA_964620375.1 uncultured Ramlibacter sp.
GGCAGGCTGTTCCACGACGCGGCGCACGCCGGCGATCAGGTCGCTGCCGGGCCCGGCAGGCACCAGGGCACCGCCGGGGGTGGCGGGCGCGGCGGCGCCGTCGGCGGCGGCGGGCACGAGGGCCTGCGAGGCGGCGGGCGCGCCCGCGGCCGGCGCGGCGCCGGCGACAGCGGCGCCCGCAGGCATGGAGGCAGTGGCAGTGGCCATGGCGGGTATCTCGTTTCAGGTAAGGGTTAGACCGGCATGTTCAGGATGTCCTCGTAGGCCTTGAGCACCTTGTTGCGGATCTGCAAGGTGGCTTCGAAGGCCAGGGAGGATTTCTGCATGCCCAGGACCACGTCGGTCAGCGGCACGTTCTCGCCGCGCTCGTACGCAGCCTGCAGGTTGCGACTGGCCACCTGCGCTTCATTCACTTGCGAGATCGCGCCCTTCACCAGCTCGGTGAAGGCCGCCTTGCCGGTACCCTGCGGCCCCTGCAAGGCCGGCAGGCCGTTCACGGACGGCGCGACGGGGGCCTGCACCTCGGCGCCTGCGGCCTGGGCCTGCAAGGCGCGCATGGTCTGCAGCATCGACTGGATGTTGGCGACGGACGTGGCGCGTTCGATCATGCGGTGCTCCCCTGCAGGTCTGCGGTCACGGCCAGACCCTGGGCACGCAACTGCGCCAGCTTGTAGCGCAGCGTGCGCGGGCTGATGCCCAGTCGCTGGGCCGCCTCGTTGCGGCTGGAGGTGGCGGCCAGGGTGGCCAGGATGATCTTGTGTTCGTTGTGACGCACCGCGCTATGCAGGTCGGCGGGCAACGCGGCCCCGGCGGCCAGGGGCGCCGCCTCGACGCCGGCAGAACCGGCCGCCGGCGCATAGCCTGGCAGGGGTTCAGCGGCAGGGGACGCCAGAGGGACCGGTGAGGCCAGTGAGGCCGGTGCGGCGGACGCGACTGCGCCCTCACCGGCGTCCAGCCAGTCATCGAACATCAGCTGCTGCGGGCCGATGACGCCGTCAGGGCTGATCACCACCGCACGACGCATCACGTTCTCGAGCTCGCGTACGTTGCCGGGCCAGGCGTACTGCACCAGCATCTGCTGGGCCTGCGGCGTGAGTTGCCACTGCTCGCCCGGGCAGCGGTGCTGCGAGACGAACTGCATGGCCAGCGGCAGGATGTCGCCGGGGCGCTGGGCCAGGGGCAAGAGGCGCAGGCGGAAGGTGGCGATGCGGTAGTAGAGGTCTTCGCGAAACTCGCGCTGGGCAATGGCCTGACGCAGGTCGCGGTTGGTGGCAGCCACCAGGCGCACGTTGACCGTCACGGGCGCTTCGGAGCCCAGGCGCGTGACCTGGCGCTCCTGCAGGACGCGCAGCAGCTTGGCCTGCAGGTGAAAGGGCATCTCGCCGATCTCGTCCAGGAACAGCGTGCCGCCCTCGGCCTGCTCGAATAGGCCTTTGTGCGCGCGCTGCGCCCCGGTGAAGGCGCCCTTCTCGTGGCCGAACAGCTGGCTTTCGATCAGTTGCTCCGGCAGCACCGCGCAGTTGATCGCAACAAAAGGCCCCGAGCGGCGGGCGGAAGATTCATGCAGCACCCGGGCCATCACCTCCTTGCCGGCGCCGGTCGGGCCGACGAGCAGGGTGGTCACGTCCGCCGCCGCCACGCGCTGCGCCAGCGCCAACAGGTGCTGGCTGGCGGGGTCGACGAAGACGGCGCGGCGGGGCGCCGCAGGCCGTGCGGTGGACGGGGCCTGTGGCGCAACACCCTGCGATTCGGCGATGGTGGCGTCGGTGGTCAAGAGGACTCTCCAGGTGACTTCTGTGCGCACCCTTAGCGCAACCCCCGTGCCAGGGGAGAAATACGTCCCTTCCGACTAAATCCGACACCAAGTTGAATACTTAAATATTCATGGCAGGGATCTGCCGCTGATTGCCGCTGTCGGAAACTCGTTGCGACTTGCCGGGGTTTCGACAGCCTGCGGGCAGTCCTGAGGGGGACGCAGGCTGGTCCTGTTTTTGCTGAACCCCCGGCATGAACACCCTCGTGTCGAAAATCCAGCGGCAACGCCCCCTGCCATCGCAAAGCGCGTGCCGAAACCTGCCGCTCGCGCTGGCCCTGTGTGCTGCCACCCTTCTGGCCTGGCCCTCGGCCACCCTGGCCAAGGCGGGCGAAGCCGGGGCCCCGGTGCCCTGGCCTGCCGCCGCCACGCCGGACCAGGCCCTGGCCCGGGCGGTCACCCAGTGGATCGGCGCGCAGCAGGGGGTCGACCCGTCCTCCGTGCGCCTGGCACCGCTGGACCCGCGTCTGCAGATCCGACCCTGCACCAACGGCCTGCGGATGGACTTTCCCTTCGCGAGCCAGGAGACCGTGCGCGTGCGTTGCGAGTCACTGGGCTGGCAGCTGTTCGTGCGTACGCTCTCCCCTGCCCCGACCGCAGCTACGCCGGCGCCCCGCACGGCCCCCGGCGGCGGCTCCGCACAAGACAACCCGGCCGCCATGCGCAAGGTCGTGGTCGCCACCGGTCTGCTGCAACGCGGCACCCGCATCAGCGCCGACCAACTGGTGCTGGCCGACATGCCGGCCCACAACCTGCCCCCCAACGTTCTGGACAAGATCGACGACGCGGTGAATGCCGAGGTCATCCGCGACGTACCGAACGGCACCATCGTGCGCAGCCACGACCTGCGCCCGGCCCTGATGATCCGTCGCGGCCAGCTGGTGATGGTGTCGGCCGGCGGCGCTTCGGGCTTTCGTGTCGTCGCGCGGCTGGAGGCCCTGCAGGACGGTCGCATGGGTGAACAGATCAAATTGAAGAACAAGGAGTCCGGCCGCCAGATCAGCGCGGTCGTGACCGGCCTGAACACGGCCGACGCACTCTAGGACGCCACGACAGCGGCAATTTCATGGCGCAGCGGCAAGAACTTGCCGCGAACGTCGCGCCGTGCGGGGCGGGTGCGCGCCCTCCCACGGCGCGCGGGGCGCCAAATCAACAGATCTCCTTCTTGGCATGTCTTTTGCGGTGGCTTGCCGTCATGACGGAAAAGCGTAGCCCCGCGACCCCCACCGAAGGACTTTCGGCGGATGGCGGGCCGCGCGAGGAGTTGCCATGAATCTTTTGAACCGGATCTTCGGCGTGCACGAGCCTGCCCTGCAGGTTCGGGCGCGTCGCCTGGAAGTGCTGGCGCAGAACATCGCCAACGCCGACACGCCCAACTACAAGTCCCGCGACGTCGACTTCAAGGTCGCCCTGCAGCAGGCCGGCGAGTCGCAGACCGCGATGCAGGCCACCCAGACCGCCCACTTCACCGCGGGCCAGGAGCTGCCCCCGGACGACATGCGTTTTCGCGTGCCGTTCAACACGTCTTTCGACGGCAACACCGTCGAGATCAGCGTCGAGCAGGCGCAATACGGTAAGGCCGCCGCCGATTACCAGGCGACCCTGAACTTCCTGGAAAACCGGGTCAGCGGCCTGCGCAAGGCCTTGCGAGGAGATTGAGCATGTCGCTACACAACATCTTTGGCGTGGCCAGCACGGCGCTCAACGCGCAACTGACCCGGATGAACGCCACCGCCTCCAACCTGGCCAACGCCAGCTCGGTGTCCAGCACCGAAGAAGGCGCCTTTCGCGGCAAGCGCGCGGTCTTCAAGGCCCTGGTGGACGACGCCATGACCCATGCCGGCGCGCCCTACGTGGGCGGCGTGAAGGTGCACCAGGTGGTGGACGACAAGGCGCCGGTGCGCCGCATCTCCGACCCCACCAACCCGCTGGCGGATGCCAACGGCTACGTCTACCAGTCCAACGTGAGCGAGGTGACCGAGATGGTCGAGATGATGGCCGCCGGCCGCTCCTACCAGAACAACGTCGAAGTGATCAACACG
>CAZUKC010000174.1:0-3851 GCA_964620375.1 uncultured Ramlibacter sp.
TCGTCGGCTTCACCTACCCGCCCGACACCATCCTGGCCAGCCGCCAGGCCAAGGAGATCGGCTTCAACCCGAAGTTCTTCTATGCCTCGGTGGGCACCGCCTTCCAGCTGTATCGCAACGTGATGACCCCCGCGGGCGCCGAGGGCGTGCTCGGTATGGGCTCATGGAACGCCAAGACCAGCCCGGGCGCCAAGGCCTACTTCGACGCCCACGTGAAGAAGTTCGGTGCCGCCAAGGAGCCCGATCGCTGGGCCAGCGGCGCCACCTGGGCCGGCCTGGAGATTCTCACCAACGCCGTCAAACAGGTCGGCCTGGACCGCAAGGCGATCCGCGACTACGTGGCGGGTACCACCCACAAGACCATCCTCGGTGACATCAAGTTCACCGGCAGCGAGAACACCGCCACCCCCGGCACCGTGAGCCAGTGGCAAAACGGCGAGTTCGAGGTGGTGTGGCCGCCCAAGGTCGCGACCGCCAAGCTCAATCCGAACAAGCCGGCCTGGAGGTGAGCCTCGGCGCCTGGATCGAACTGATTGCCTCCGGACTGATCACCGGCGGCATTTACGCGCTGGTCGCGCTCGGGCTGAACCTTCAGTACGGGCTGATGCGGATCCTGAACATCGCCCACGGCGAGTTCCTGATGGTGGGCGCCTACCTGACCTGGATGGCGACCACCGCGTTGGGCCTGCATCCGATGCTGATGATGCCGGTGTCCTTCCTGGTGCTGGGTGCGCTGGGCATCGCGGTGCACTGGCTCTGTTTCCGCCGTCTCACCGCCACCTCTCCCAACCTGGACATCTTCGAGGCACGCGGCCTGATGGTGGCTTTTGGCCTGATGTTCCTCGTGCAGAACTTTGCCTCCTGGATGTGGGGCGGCGACCTGCGCGGGTATGACTTCGCCACCGAGCCGGTGAAGGTGGCGGGCACGCAGTTCGCCGCCAACAAGCTGCTGGTGTTCGCGCTGGCCCTGGCCATCTCGGTGGCGCTGATCGTGCTGCTGCGTCGCACGCTTCTGGGCAAGGGCGTGCGCGCCCTGATGCAGTCCCCTGTCGGCGCGCAGCTGGTGGGTATCAACACCCGCGTGCTGCACCCCATGATGTTCGGTATCGGTCTGGGCCTGTCCGGCGTGGCCGGGAGCCTGCTGTCCATGGCCTACACCATCTCGCCCGCGATGGGCGAGCCCTACACCGTGACGGCCCTGATCGTGATCACCCTCGGGGGCTTCGGCAGCATGGGCGGCGCGCTGGCTGGCGGTCTGCTTCTGGGCGTGGTCGAGGCGGTGGGCATGCATTTCACCAACCCCTCGCTCAAGGCCCTGCTGTCCTACGTCGTCTTCATCGGCGTCTTGTTGCTGCGGCCCGAGGGCCTGTTTACCCGCAAGGCGCGCAAGGCATGAACTCCCGCCAGCTCTTGGTGCGCGACCTGCTGGTCCTGTTCGGTCTGACCGGCTGGGCCCTGGCCCTGCCTGCTTATGGCAGCGACTTTGCGGTGTCCATGGCACTGACCTGCCTGATGTATGTCGCCTTGTCTTCGAGCTGGGCGATGTTCTGCGGCACCACCCGCTACCTCTCGCTGGCGACCTCCGCCTTCTTTGGCATCGGCGCGTATTCCAGCGCCCTGATGCTGGACACCCTGCCCTGGGCGCAGGCGGTGGGCCTGGGCGCGGGTCTGGCAGCAGCAGTGGCCCTGGTCATGGGCGCCGCGGTGCTGCACCTGCGTGGCACGTATTTCGCGGTGCTGACCTTCGGCATGACGGAATTGATCCGCCACGCCATCACCTATTTCGAGAAAAGCGTCACCGGCACCGTCGGCCGCGTGCTCTCGGTGGTACCCGAGCGCGACACGGTGTACCTGACCGTGCTGGCCCTGGCCTTCGGCGCGGTGGCGGTCTCCATCCTTGTGCGCCGCACGCGTTTCGGCCTGGCCCTGGCTGGCATCGGCGCGGACGAACAACGCGCCCAGACCCTGGGCGTGAACACGCGTTGGGTGAAGCTCGCAGGCTTCATGTTGACCGCGGCCTTCGCCGGCGCGGTGGGCGCGGCCATGTCGGTGCGCTGGACCTACATCGACCCGCACACCGTGTTCAACCCCTTCATCGGCTTCCAGACGGTGCTCATTGCCCTGATCGGGGGTGCCCTCACGCTGTGGGGTCCGCTGATCGCCGCCATCGTGTTCAGCCTGCTGGCCGAGACCCTGCGCTTGCAGGCACCGCAGATCTACATGATGTCGCTGGGCCTGCTGCTGATTCTTTCGGTGCTGTACCTGCCCGGTGGCCTGGCCTCGCTGCGCTGGGAAACCTTCAAGGGCTGGTGGTATGACACCCGCGACTGGGCCAAGGAGCGCCGCTACGAGTGGAGCGGCGACAAGGCGCGCGACAAGCAGCGCGCACGGGAGCGTCGCCTTGTCGGATAAGAACGTGCCCCTGCTGGAGGCCCACGAGGTCACGGTGCGCTTTGGCGGTCTGGTGGCCGTCGATGCGGTGAGCGCGCAGTTTCGTGCTGGCGAACTGGTGGGCATCATTGGCCCCAACGGCGCGGGCAAAACCACCTTCTTCAACGCGATCTCGGGCGTGACCGAGCCGACCTCCGGGCGTCTTTCGGTGCGTGGACGCAACCTCACCGGGCGTGGGCCACACCGGTTCGCAGCCCACGGACTGGCCCGCACCTTCCAGACGCCGCGCGTGTTTGCGGACATGCCGGTGCAGTCCAACATCGAGTTCGGCCTGAAGTTCGCCGGCAAGCGCCCGCGCAAGTACGTGTTCTGGGGCGACGAGAAGGACGTGCCCTGGGCGCTGCGCGACGCCGCCGGCATCCTGCGCCTGATCGGCCTGTCCGAGCAGGTCGCCCTGCCCGCGGGCGCGATCACGCCCTCGCAGCAGCGCCTGCTGGAAATCGGCATGGCCTTGGCCACCCGCCCTCGCCTGCTGCTGCTCGATGAAGTGGCCGCCGGCCTGACCGAAGCCGAAATCGAGGACATGGCCCGCCTGATCCGCCGCCTGCGCGACGAGCTGGACCTCACCGTGGTCTGGATCGAGCACGCCGTCACCACGTTGCTGCGGCATGTGGAGCGCGTCATCGTGCTGCACCAGGGCCGCAAGATCGCCGACGCCACGCCCGTCGAGGTGGTGCGCGACCCCGAGGTGATCGAGGCCTACCTGGGTGACGAGATGGTCCAGGACGAAGAGGTGGCGACATGATGTGGTGGCGCGAGACCCCCTTCGAGCTGGGTGCGCAGGGCCGCCAGGCGCAACTGAAGGTGCGTGGCCTGGCTGCAGGCTACGGGCCCTTCCTCGTGCTGCGTGACCTGTCCCTTGACGTGCGCCCCGGGCTGACCGTGGTGCTCGGCCCCAACGGCGCCGGCAAGACCACGCTGCTGCGGGCGCTGACCGGACTGATCCCGCGCCGCGGCGAGGTGCTGCTCGACGGCGAGGAACTGGCCGAGAAGCCGCACGAGATCGTGCGCGAGGGCCTGGCCATGGTGGCCGAGGGCCGCCAGCTCTTTCCGCAGATGACGGTGCGCGAGAACCTGGAGCTGGGTGGATGGCTGGTTCCCCGCGCCGAGCGCGAACGCCGCATCGAGCAGGTCATGGCTGATTTTCCCAAGCTGCGTGAACGCGAACGGCAACTGGCCGGCACCATGAGCGGCGGCGAGCAGCAGATGGTGGCGGTGGCCCGCGCCATGATGGCCGCGCCGCGCCTCTTGCTGCTGGATGAGCCCTCGCTGGGTCTGGCACCGCGCATGGTCGACGAGCTGCTGGCGATCGCCCGGCGCATTGCCGATGGCGGCACGACGGTGCTGATGGTCGAACAAAACGTCAAGAAGGCGCTGGCCGTGGCCGATCGCGCCTATGT
>CAZUKC010000175.1:0-3809 GCA_964620375.1 uncultured Ramlibacter sp.
ACTCGCGACCTCAACCTTGGCAAGGTTGCGCTCTACCAACTGAGCTATTCCCGCTGAACTTCGCATTATAGGGGATTCGCTACCCGGCCCCGCTAAACGGACCGCTGAGCGGCCCGCCCTCAGTGCTTGACCGACACGGGCGGGGTCACTGCCTGGGGGCTTCCGTCGGGGGTGGCGGCCGCCGGCGCGGGCTCTTCCTCGGGCAGGGCCGTCGGCTGGCGCTCCAGGGCCACTTCCAGCACCTTGTCGATCCACTTGACCGGCACGATCTCCAGACCGTTCTTCACGTTCTCGGGGATCTCCTGCAGGTCCTTGGAGTTTTCCTCGGGAATCAGCACGGTCTTGATGCCGCCACGCAGGGCCGCCAGCAGCTTTTCCTTCAGGCCGCCGATGGCGGTGACCTCGCCGCGCAGGGTGATCTCGCCGGTCATGGCGACGTCGGCACGCACCGGAATGCCGGTGAGTGCGGAGACGATGGCGGTGGTCATGGCGATGCCCGCACTCGGGCCGTCCTTGGGCGTGGCGCCGTCGGGCACGTGGATGTGGATGTCCCTCTTCTCGAACACCTCGTCGGGGATGCCCAGGCGCCGGGCGCGGCTGCGCACCACGGTGCGGGCAGCATCGACCGATTCCTTCATCACGTCACCCAGCGAGCCGGTACGCAGGAAGTTACCCTTGCCGGGCACGAGCGCGGCCTCGATGGTGAGCAGGTCGCCGCCCACCTCGGTCCAGGCCAGGCCCACCACCTGGCCCACCTGGTTCTGCGCCTCGGCACGGCCGTAGCTGTACTTGCGCACGCCCAGAAAGTCGTTGAGGTTCTCGGGGGTGACCACCACCTGCGGCGTCATCTTTTTCAGCTGCAGGCCCTTGACCACCTTGCGGCAGATCTTGGAGAGTTCGCGCTCGAGCGAGCGCACGCCAGCTTCGCGGGTGTAGTAGCGGACGATGTCGCGGATCGCCTCCTCAGTGACGCGAAGCTCCTCGTCCTTCACCCCGTTGTTCTTCATCTGCTTGGGCAGCAGGTACTTGATGGCGATGTTGGCCTTTTCGTCCTCGGTGTAGCCCGACAGGCGGATCACTTCCATCCGGTCGAGCAGGGCCGGCGGGATGTTCATGGAGTTGGAGGTGGCCACGAACATCACGTCGGACAGGTCGAAGTCGACCTCGACGTAGTGGTCGCCGAAGGTGTGGTTCTGCTCGGGGTCGAGCACCTCGAGCAGCGCGGACGACGGATCGCCGCGGAAGTCGCTGCCGAGCTTGTCGATTTCATCGAGCAGGAACAGCGGGTTGCGCGTGCCCACCTTGGACAGGCTTTGCAGCACCTTGCCCGGGAGCGCGCCGATGTAGGTGCGGCGATGGCCGCGGATCTCGGCCTCGTCACGCATGCCGCCCAGGGCCATGCGCACGTACTTGCGGCCAGTGGCCTTGGCCACCGACTGCCCCAGCGAGGTCTTGCCCACGCCCGGAGGCCCCACGAGGCACAGGATAGGGGCCTTGACCTTGTCGACGCGCTGTTGCACCGCGAGGTATTCGAGGATGCGGTCCTTGACCTTTTCCAGGCCGTAGTGGTCTTCGTTCAGGACGTCTTCGGCATGGGCGAGGTTGTGCTTGATCTTGGTCTTCTTGCTCCAGGGCAGGCTGGTGAGGACGTCGATGTAGTTGCGCACCACGGTGGCCTCGGCCGACATGGGCGACATCAGCTTGAGTTTCTTGAGTTCGGCCTCGGCCTTCTTGCGCGCCTCCTGGGGCATGCGAGCGGCCTTGATCTTCTTCTCGATTTCCTCGATGTCGGCGCCCTCTTCGCCCTCGCCCAGCTCCTTCTGAATCGCCTTGACCTGCTCGTTCAGATAGAAATCGCGCTGGTTCTTTTCCATCTGGCGCTTCACGCGCCCGCGGATCTTCTTGTCGACGTTGAGGATGTCGACCTCACGCTCGATCTGCTCGAAGAGGTTCTCCAGGCGCTCCTTGACGTCGGCCAGGTCCAGGACGACCTGCTTGTTATCGAGCTTGAGCGGCAGGTGGGCCGCGATGGTGTCGGCCAGGCGGCCCGGGTCGTCGATGCTGGAGATCGAGGTGAGGATCTCGGGCGGGATCTTCTTGTTCAACTTCACGTACTGGTCGAACTGCTGCATCACCGCGCGGCGCAGGGCCTCGACCTCAGCGGACTTGGGGTCGTCACTCGAGGCGTCGACCGGCACCACGGTGGCCGTGAAGTGCGTCTCGCCGTCGGCGATGCGGCTCACGCGGGCACGCTGCTGGCCCTCGACGAGCACCTTCACCGTGCCATCGGGCAGCTTGAGCATCTGCAGGATGGTGGAGACGCAGCCCACCTCGAACATGTCCGAGGGAGACGGTTCGTCCTTGGCGGCGGCTTTCTGGGCCACCAGCATGATGCGGCGCTCGGCCTCCATCGCGGCCTCCAGAGCCTTGATGCTCTTGGGCCGCCCCACGAACAGGGGGATGACCATGTGGGGAAAGACCACCACGTCGCGCAGCGGCAGCAGCGGCAGGTCGATCGGCGTGGCAGGCAGAGGGATGTGACCGGACATGAAAATCCTTTCTGGCGCCAACCCTAACGCGGGTCGGCAGGCGCGTTTTTCAAACCGTCAGGACGACAGAGGGCAATCACGCCTTCTTCGCGCTTTCCCGGTAGACCAGCAGCGGTGGCTTGTTTTCCTCGATGGTGGACTCGTCGACCACCACCTTGTCCACGTTCGTGGCGCTGGGCAGCTCGTACATGGTGTCGATCAGCGACTGTTCAAGGATGGAACGCAGGCCGCGGGCACCGGTCTTGCGGGCCAGGGCCCGTTTGGCGATGGCGCGCAGGGCGTTGGGGCGGATCTCGAGGTCGACCCCCTCCATGGCCAGAAGCTTGCCGTATTGCTTGACGAGCGCGTTCTTGGGCTCGGTGAGGATCTGGACCAGGGCGTCCTCGGACAGCTCGGCCAGGGTGGCCACCACGGGCATGCGGCCCACGAGCTCGGGGATCAGGCCGAACTTGATCAGATCTTCAGGTTCGACCTCGCGGAACACGTCGGTCAGGCTGCGTTGCTGCTTGCTCTTGACCGCCGCGCCGAAACCGATGCCCGAGGCCTCGGTGCGCTGCTCGATCACCTTCTCCAGGCCGGCGAAGGCGCCGCCGCAGATAAAGAGGATGTTGGTGGTGTCAATCTGCAGGAAATCCTGGTTCGGGTGCTTGCGCCCGCCCTGGGGCGGCACGCTGGCCATGGTGCCTTCGATCAGCTTCAGAAGGGCCTGCTGCACGCCCTCCCCCGAGACGTCGCGGGTGATGGAGGGGTTGTCGGACTTGCGCGAAATCTTGTCGATCTCGTCTATGTAGACGATGCCGCGCTGGGCGCGCTCAACCTCGTAGTTGCAGGACTGCAGCAGCTTCTGAATGATGTTCTCGACATCCTCACCCACATACCCGGCTTCGGTGAGGGTGGTGGCGTCGGCCATGACGAAGGGCACATCGAGCATGCGCGCCAGGGTCTGCGCCAGCAGGGTCTTGCCCGAGCCGGTGGGGCCGATCAGGAGGATGTTGCTCTTGGCGAGCTCGACCTCGTCCTTCTTGGCGTGCTCCTTGTGACGCAAGCGCTTGTAATGGTTGTAGACCGCCACCGACAGGGCGCGCTTGGCGGGCTCCTGGCCGATCACGTAGTTGTCGAGGTTGGCCTTGATCTCGGCGGGGGTGGGCAGGTCGCCACGCCCTTCACGCGGCGCGTCGCCGGCAGGCAGTTCGTCACGAATGATCTCGTTGCACAGGTCGATGCATTCGTCGCAGATGAACACCGAGGGACCGGCGATCA
>CAZUKC010000176.1:0-3807 GCA_964620375.1 uncultured Ramlibacter sp.
CTGGGACCCGGTGGAAAACGCCTCCTTCATGCCTTGGTTGCTGGCCACCGCGCTGATGCACTCGCTGTCCGTCACCGAGCAGCGTGGCGCGATGAAGGTCTGGACTGCGCTGCTGGCCATCCTCGCGTTTTCGCTCTCGCTTCTGGGCACCTTCATCGTGCGCTCGGGCGTGCTCAGTTCGGTCCATGCCTTCGCCACCGACCCGGCACGCGGCATCTTCATCCTGGCCTTCCTGGCGCTGGTGGTGGGCGGCTCGCTCGCCCTCTTCGCCTGGCGTGCGCCGCGCGTGGGCCTGGGCGGTGCCTTCGAGCCGGTCTCGCGCGAATCCTTCCTGCTGGCCAACAACCTGCTGCTCGCGGTGGCCACCGCGGCGGTGCTCCTGGGCACCCTGTACCCACTCGGGGTAGACGCATTGGGTGGCGGCAAGCTGTCGGTGGGGCCGCCGTACTTCAACGCGGTGTTCGTGCCGCTGATGGCGCCTGCGCTCTTTCTCATGGGCGTGGGGCCGATGGCGCGCTGGCGGGCCTCACCGCTGCCGGATCTCGCACGCCGTCTGCGCTGGGCCGCGGCGGCCAGCGTGGCCAGCGCCGGGATCGCCCCCTTCGTGCCGGGCACCTGGACACCGATGGTGGGACTGGGCCTGCTGCTGGCGGTGTGGATCGCAGCCACCGGTGTCGCGCAGGCGGTGGAACGCCTGCGCCTGCACCGCGCGCCGAGCCTGTGGGCGCGGGTCAGCGCTCAGGGGGGCAGTTGGTGGGGCATGCAGCTGGCCCATGCCGGCGTGGCGATGTTCATCGCCGGCGTCACCGTGGTGGGCGGCTTCCAGAGCGAGCGCGACGTGCGCATGACCATCGGCGACCACACCGAGGTCGGTGGCTACCGTTTCCAACTGGAACACCTGGGCCAGGCCCAGGGTCCGAACTACCTCGCGCTGGTGGCGACGCTGCGCGTCACGCGCGAGGGCGAGACGGTGGCCCTGCTGCGCCCCCAGCGGCGCCACTACACCGTGAGCCGGATGCCCATGACCGAAGTCGCGATCGACCGCGGGGTCATGCGCGACCTCTACGTGGCCCTGGGCGAGCCGGTCGGCGCCGACGCCTTCAGCGTGCGCATCCACCACAAGCCGCTGGTGAACTGGATCTGGGGCGGCTGCCTGCTGATGGCCCTGGGCGGGGTGATGGCGATAGCAGACCGCCGCTACCGCGTACGCCTGCGTGACCGGGCCCGCACGCATGTCATGTCGCCTGTTGTCTCGACTGGCGGTGCGGGCGGTGCCGGTGGGGGTGGGGGCGGTGCCAGTGGCGGCGCCACGCGCCCGGGCCACGCGCGTCCTGCCGCAGCGGAGCGTGCGCCATGAAACGCGCGCTGATCCCCCTGGCGCTTTTCGTGGCGCTGCTGGCCTTCCTCGGGGCAGGTCTGCGCAGCGACCCGCGCGAACTGCCCTCGGCCCTGATCGACAAGCCGGTACCTGCCTTCCAGCTGGCCACGCTGTCGGACGGCGAGCCGGTACGCGGCCCCGACGAGTTGCGCGGTCAGGTCTGGGTGCTCAATGTCTGGGCCTCGTGGTGCACCGCCTGCCGGCTCGAGCATCCCCTGCTGGTGGAGTTCGCGCGCACGGGCGGTGTACCGGTGTACGGCCTGAACTACAAGGACGCGCCGCAGGACGCGCGGCGCTGGCTGCAGAATTTCGGCGACCCGTACCGGCATTCGTTCAGCGACCGCGATGGACGTGTCGGCATGGACCTGGGCGTGTACGGCGCACCCGAGACCTTCGTGATCGACGCCGCAGGCCGCGTACGCTTCAAGCACGTGGGCGCGCTCACGCCCGAGGTGCTGCAGCAACAGATCCTGCCCCTGGTACGGAGGCTGCGTGCCTAACGAACGCCACCTGCTGCGCTGGCTGCTCGGCCCCCAGGCGCGGCGCGTGCGGCGCGCCCTGCGCTGGGTGGCAGGCCTGACCGCCGCCCTGGCGGTGGCGGCTGCGGTGCTCATGGTGCTCTCGCCGGCGCGGGCCCGCGCGGCGCCGGCTGCGCCCACGGCCGCCGACCCAGCGCTGGAAGCGCGCGTGATGGCCATCGCGGAGGAACTGCGATGCGTGGTCTGCCAGAACGAGACCCTGGCCGCCTCGCAGGCCGACCTGGCGCGGGACCTGCGCGGACAGATCCGCTTGCAACTGCAGCAAGGACGCACGCACGAAGAGATCATGGACTTCATGGTGTCCCGCTACGGCGCCTTCGTGCTGTATCGCCCGCCGCTGCAGGCCTCGACGCTGCTGCTGTGGGTCGGCCCCTTCCTCCTGCTCGGGGGCGCCATCGTCTGGCTGCTGCGCAGCGCAAGCCAGCGTCGGCGCACGCAGGGCGGGCTGACGCCCGACGAAGTACGGCGGGTGCAGGCCCTGCTGGATGCGGGAGGCCGCCGGTGAGCGCCGGGGGCGTCTTCTGGCTGCTGGCGTTGCTGCTCGCAGCGGCGACGGTGGCGGGTCTGATGCCGGCCCTGTGGCGCGACAGCGGGATGGGCCGGGCCTTGGCGTCGGGCGCCGGCAGCACCGTCGCCCTCCTGCGCGAGCAGCTGCAGGCCCTGGACCGGGAACAGGCCAGCGGACGCGTCGATGCGGCGACCGCCGAGAGCCAGCGCGCCGAGATCGGCCGGCGCCTGCTGGAAGAACACGGCGACACGAGCGGCACCTGGCACACGGCCCCCGCACGGGGACTGGCCCTCGCGCTCGCGCTCGCCCTGCCTCTGCTGGCCGTGCTGCTCTATGCGTCACTGGGCACGCCGAGCGCGCGCTCGCAGCCCGAACGGGTCACAGCGGCAGGACAGCCCACGATGACGCAAATCGAGGCCATGGTGTCGCAGATGACGCAGGCGCTGGAGGCACGCGCGCAGCGTGGCGAGTCCCGCACCGAGGACGGACCGGCCTGGGCCATGGCAGCACGCACGCTGGCCTCGATGCAGCGTTTCCAGGAAGCGGACCGAGCCTTTGCGCGCGCGCTGCACCTGATGCCGAATGACGCGCACCTGCTGGCGGACCGGGCCGACATCCTGAGCTTGCTTCAGGGCCAGAACCCCGAGGGCGAGCCGATGCAGCTGATCGAGCGAGCGCTGCGCATCGATCCGAACCAGACCAAGGCGCTGGCGCTGGCGGGTAGCGTGGCGTTCAAGCGTGGGGACATGGCCACGGCCATCACGCACTGGCAGCGCGCGCTGGCGCACCTGCCACCCGACAGCGAGTTCGCGCGCGGGCTCGCGCAGAGCCTGCAGCAGGCGCGGGAAGGCGCCGCGTCAGCGGGCACCTCGCCGCGCGTCCCCGCGCCGGGGTCCGCTGTCGTCGCGTCGGCCGGTGCATCGATCCGCGGGCGCGTGAGCCTGTCGCCTGCGATGCAGGCGCGCACGCGCCCGGACGACACGGTGTTCATCGTCGCCCGCGCCGAGCAGGGCCCGCGCATGCCGCTGGCCATCGTGCGCCTGCGCGTGGCGGACCTGCCGGCAGACTTCACCCTGGACGACAGCAGCGCGATGTCGCCGCAGATGCGGCTGTCGGCGTATCCGCAGGTGGTGGTGAGCGTGCGCGTCTCGCGATCGGGTCAGGCCCTGCCCGAGTCGGGCGACCTGGTGGCCACGCCGGTACACACGCGGGTGGGCATGCGCGGGGTGGAACTGCGGGTCGATCGCGTGCAGCCCTGAGCGGGTCGCGAGCGCTGCGTTATCGCGGGGTCAGATAAATCGCGTGAGCACGAGCGCAGCGATGCCGATATGCCCCAGCGAAATCACAACCGAAAGCCCGTGTAACCACTGGAAGCGCTTCTT
>CAZUKC010000177.1:0-3757 GCA_964620375.1 uncultured Ramlibacter sp.
CCTGCACGTCGGCGTTGTACTTGGCCTTGAACTTGGCGTTGAAGGCGTCCAGGTCTTTCTTCTGGGCGCCCTCGACACCGCCGGCCTCGGCGCACACCACCTGGCCGTCGGCCATGGCGTCGCCAGCCAGCTTGGCCAGCTCGGAGGTGCAGATGCCGTCGCCGCCCATGAACTTGGCGTTGATGCCCAGCGACTTCATCTGGCGCAGCATCGGGCCGGCCACGGCGTCCATGCCGCCGAAGAACACCACATCGGGCTTCTTGCCCTTGATCGTGGTGAGGATGGCCATGAAATCGGTGGACTTGTCGGTGGTGAACTCGCGGCCGGCGATCTTGCCGCCGGCGGCCTTGACGGCCTTCTCGAATTCGTCGGCCACGCCCTGGCCGTAGGCGGTGCGGTCGTCGATGATGGCCACGGTCTTGGCCTTGAGATCCTTCGCGGCGTAGCGGCCCAGCGTGCCGCCCAGGTGCACGTCATCGGCCACCACGCGGAAGGTGGTCTTCAGACCCTGGCGGGTGAACTTGGGGTTGGTGGCCGAGGGGGAGATCTGGGGGATGCCGGCGTTGGAGTAGATGGTGGACGCCGGGATGGAGGTACCAGAGTTCAGGTGGCCGATCACGCCGTTGACCTTCTGGTCGACCAGCTTCTGAGCGGCAGCGGTGCCTTGCTTGGGGTCGGCAGCGTCATCTTCGGCGACCAGCTCGAAGCGGGCCTTCTTGCCGCCGATGGTCACGCCCTTGGCGTTGAGTTCTTCGATGGCCATGCGGGCACCGTTCTCGTTGTCCTTGCCCAGGTGGGCAATCGCGCCAGAGGTCGGGGCCACGTGGCCGATCTTCACGACGAGGTCCTGCGCGAAGCTGGTGCCGGTCATCAGGATGGCGCCGGCCAGGACGGTCAGTTTCAGTTGGGTCTTCATGGGAGCAATCTCCAGGTGGTTGTGAATCCAGGTGGTGACGAAAAACAGGTAACGCGCCATGTATGCGACACGAAACGCAAGCTTAATGCACGAAATGAACCCGTCAGCCCAAAAGGGCTAAGGAAAAGCCCGGGGGTCGCGCGGTGCCGGGCCTGCTACCCGCTTCAGCCCTGCGGCGGGCGCATCAGGGTCTCGTCCACAAGGCGAGCGACCCGGGCGGAGAGCTCCGCACGCAGCTGCTCCTGCAGGGCCGCCGCCTGCTGGTCCTGCACGGCTTGCAGGGTCTCGAGCATCACCGGCTCGAGTTCGGCCAGCACCCGAGCGCGCACGCGCGCCAACAGTTGCGCCTCGCGGGCGGCGTCGACCGGGCCCTCGGAGGGTGGCGCGTCCTGCACCACTTCGGTGAGGATCGGGACGAAACGGCTCGGCGGTGCATCCTTCATGGCGCGAGGTCCTTCTGGTCGACCTTCGAGAGCGCATAACCCCGATCAGCGTAGTGCTTCCAGCGCGTGCGAGCCTGGCGCAGCTGCGACTCGTCGCCAGAGACCAGCTCGATCAGGCGCTCGAAACCTTCAAAGCCCTCGGGCACGGACTCGTCCAGGTTCACCAGGACGTCCCGATGGGGCGCTTGCGACGCAAAGGCCGCCAGCACGATGGGGGTGCGCGCCAGTATCGCCGGCGGCAGCGCGTCAACCATGCCATGGGGCAGGAAGTCGGGCGCCGAAAAGGTCCACAGCGCCGTGTCCAGGGCGCGCAGTTCGGACTGCGGGCCGGTGACCACCACGCGCGCGCCGCCACCCGCCGCCTTGCGCAGGAGCCGGCAGGCATACCCCAGGCGGTCGGCCAGGTTCACGTGGAAGGTGATGCCGGTCATGCAGGGATGGTTTCGGGGGTCAGCGGGCCCGGGCTGCCTTCTTGCGGGCAGGCGCCTTGCGTGCCGTCGGCTTGCGTGACGCCGTGCCGGCTGGCGCGGGCTGCCGGGACAAGAGGTATTCGACCAGCAGGCCCACCGGCCGGCCGGTCGCGCCCTTCGCAGCGCCCCCCTTCCAGGCCGTGCCAGCGATGTCCAGGTGAGCCCAGGGGTACTCGCGGGCGAAGCGCTGCAGGAACTTGGCGGCCGTCACCGCCCCGGCCTGGCGGCCCGCCACATTGGCCACGTCGGCAAAGTTCGTTTTCAGGCCCTCGGCGTAGTCGTCGTCCAGCGGCAGGCGCCAGCAGGGATCGAGCGCCTGCTCGCCCGCCTGGTGCAGGGCGTTTGCGAGCGCGTCGTCGGTGGCGAACAGGCCGCTGCGCACCGAGCCCAGGGCCACCACGCAGGCGCCGGTGAGGGTGGCGATGTCGATCACCACCGCGGGGTCGAAGCGCTGGGCATAGGTGAGCGCGTCGCACAGAATCAGCCGGCCTTCGGCGTCCGTGTTGAGGACCTCGATGGTCTGTCCGCTCAGGCTGGTGACCACGTCACCGGGTTTGAAGGCGCCGCCGCCCGGCATGTTCTCGCAGGCCGGGATCAGCCCGACCACGTTGAGGCGAGGCTTGATCTCGGCCAGGGCGCGGAAGGTGCCCAGCACGCTGGCAGCGCCGCCCATGTCGAACTTCATCTCGTCCATCTCGGGCGCGGGCTTGAGGGAGATGCCCCCGCTGTCGAAGGTGATGCCCTTGCCCACCAGCACCACCGGGGAAACCTTGGCGCCCGCGCCCTGGTATTTCAGGACGATGAATCGAAGCGGCTGGCGCGAGCCCTGGGCCACCGCCATGAACGAGCCCATGCCCAGTCGCGCCACCTCTTTGGGGCCCAAGACCTGGCAGGTGAAGCGGCCCGCCTTGGCCAGCTTGCGCGCCTCCTCACCCAGCCGGGTGGGCGTGGCGACGTTGGGCGGTAGGTTGCCCAGTTCGCGGGCGAACTCGATGCCGCGGGCCGCGCCGCGCGCCGCCTCGAAGGGCTTGCGCAGGGCCGTCGCGTCGGGCACGCCCACGATGACTTTGGCCAGTTCGCGCGGCTTGGCGTCGGCCTTGGTGGCCGCGTAAACGTAACTGGCTTCGCTGGCAGCGCAGACCGCGGCACGCAGCGCACCGGCTGCGGGGCCCGGCAGGCACAACACCAGCTTGCGTACGCCGCTGCCGCGTAGGGCGGCCCATGCCGAACGCACCGCCTGCGCCACCGCACGCGCCGAGGCGTCGCCCACGCCGGCCAGCACCAGGCGAGGCGCACTCACGCCCGGAGCGCGCCAGGTGCCGAGCTGCTTGCTGGCCTGGGTGCCCAGGCTGCCGGAGGCCAGGGCGTCGGCGGCCAGACGAGAGATCGCGTCTTTGCCAGGCTTGAAGTCCTCGCCGATCAGCACTACCAGCGCGTCGGCCTTCTCGGCGCTCGCGCGGGCCAGGTCGAGGGTCTTCAGTTCAAAGTCCATAATGCGGCGTTCCCTGCCCATTGCTGTTGCGTTGCGCGCGATGTTATTCCATTCCTCCCTCCGCAAGGAGCTGGCCCGTAGCTTCGGGGCGACCCTGGTGGTGCTGATCACGATCGTCATGACGATGACCCTGATCCGCACCCTCAGCCAAGCCAGCCGGGGCAGCGTGAACCCGCAGGAGGTGATGATGGTCATGGGCTACACCGTCCTGAGCTACCTGCCGCCGGTGCTGACCCTGTCCCTCTTCATCGCCATCGTGGGCACGCTCTCGCGCCTGTACCGCGACAGCGAGATGGTCATCTGGTTCTCCGCCGGGCAGGGTCTGACCGCCCTGCTGCGGCCGCTGTTCGCCTTCGCCTGGCCGGTGCTGTTGGTGGTGACGCTGCTGGCCCTGGTGGCTTGGCCCTGGGCCAACCGCCAGACGGCGGAGCTGAAG
>CAZUKC010000178.1:0-3737 GCA_964620375.1 uncultured Ramlibacter sp.
TAATGACCCACCCCCGAAGCGCCTGCGGCACTTCCCCCTCAAGGGGGCACCACCAGCGGCCCGGCAAAGCCGGTTCCGCGATGGCCCACAAAAAGGACCTCCGAAATGCTCTCTCGCACCGCTGACCACCTGTTCTGGATGTCCCGCTACACCGAGCGCGCGGAAAACACCGCGCGCATGCTGGACGTCAACTACCAGACTTCGTTGCTGCCGCAATCGGCGGCCGTTGCCCAGCTGGGCTGGCAGGGCCTGCTGTCGATCAGCGAGCTGCTGCCCGCCTACAGCGCCCGCCATGGCGAGGTCACGCCGCGGGCGGTGATGGAGTTCATGGTCAAGGACGAAAGCAATCCTTCGTCCATCCTGTCTTGTCTGCGCGCGGCGCGCGAGAACGCGCGCGCGGTGCGCGGATCGCTCACGACCGAGGTCTGGGAGACCCAGAACCAGACCTGGCTGGAGGTCAATCGCATGCTGGCCAGCGGCGAGTTCGAGCGCGACCCGGGCGTGTTCTTCGAGTGGGTGAAGTTCCGCTCGCACCTCTCGCGCGGGGTGACGGTGGGCACCATGCTGATGGACGAGGCCCTGCACTTCATGCGCCTGGGCACCTTCCTGGAGCGGGCCGACAACACCGCCCGCCTGGTGGACGTGAAGTTCCATGCGGTGGAGAGCGACTTCTTCGGCGCGGCGACCCTCCAGGACCAAGAGTACGACTTCTACCACTGGAGCGCGATCCTGCGCAGCGTCTCGGGCTTCGAGGTATATCGCAAGGTGTACCGTGACGTGATCAAGCCCGAGCGCGTGGCCGAACTGCTGGTGCTGCGCCCGGACATGCCGCGTTCTTTGCACGCCAGCATGAACGAGGTTGTGGCCAACCTGCGCATGGTAGCCGGCGACGAAACCTCGGACACCCTGCGCCACGCAGGCCGGCTGCGCGCCGAGCTGCAGTACGGCAGCATCGACGAGATCCTCGCGACCGGCCTGCATGCCTTCCTCACGCAGTTCCTGGATCGCGTCAACGCCCTGGGCGTGCGCATCAGCCGCGACTTCCTGGTGCCGCAGGGCGCCTGAGCCGGCGTACTGACAGCCGGCAACGGCAGTTACACCCCGCACGCAAAGTGCGGGCGATGACACGTGCGGATCACCCCAATCCCGCGCGAAATGGGACTACGCTGGCAGCCTTGACCGCTTCGCCCCTGCTTGCCCATGTCACGACTTGACTGTTATCCCTCAACTGAGCTGCCAGGCGACAGCCACTACCGCCAGATCGTTTGCAGCGCGATCGAATACGCCATCATCACCTGCTCGGAGGACGGCTGCATCACGAGCTGGAATCACGGTGCCGAACGCGTGCTGGGTTGGACCGCCGAGGAAATGAAGGGCGAAACCCTGCATCGCATCTTCACGCCTGAGGAAGTGGTGCAGGGCGTGGTCGAAGAAGAGCTGCAGCGCGCCAGAGTGCAGGCCCGCGCTGTCAACGACCGATGGCACTTGCGCAAGGACGGCACGCGCTTCTGGGCCTCGGGCGAGACCATGCCGCTGCTGGCCGACAAGGGTGGCGGCCAGGGCTTCGTGAAGATCATGCGGGACCTCACGCCGCTGATCGTGCACACGCACGACCTGGCGTTCCTCGCCCGGGCCAGCGAGAGCCTGGCCAGTTCGACGGGCGAAACGCAAATGCTCGAGCGGCTGGCTGAAATCGCCATCGAACACTATGCCGACCTGTGCCTGATCGCGATGGGTGACACGCAGTCCAGCCTGCGCCGCGTGGCGCTTGCGCACCGAGACCCGCAGTGGCACGACAGGCTGTCGGCGCTCGAGTCGAACCGCGCCGCAGGGGAGGGGCCCCTCGAGGTTTTGCTTCGGGCGGCCCAGGGTCAGCCGCGGCTGGTGGCCGATCTGGAATCGCCCGAGCTCGACCCGCTCTTGCCCTCGCTGCGGGATCGGCACGACCTGCGGGATCTCGGGCTGCGCTCCTGCATGGTGGTTCCGCTGATGGCGCAGGGCGAGCGTCTGGGCGTGATGTGCCTGGCCAGCGGCGCGTCGGGGCGCCGCTATTGCCAGGACGATCTCGAGCTGGTGACTGATCTGGCCCGACGTGCCGCTGTCGCCGTGCTCAATGCGCGTCTGCTGCAGGTTTTGCGCGAGACCGACCGCGCCAAGGACATCTTCCTGGCCACGCTGGCGCACGAGCTGCGCAACCCCCTGGCCCCGATCGCCAACGGCCTGGCCATTTTGAAGCGCGTGCCCGGGGACCAGGCCCGGGTGGAGCAGGTCAGCGCGATGATCGGCCGACAGTTGCAGCAGCTCACGCGTCTGGTAGACGACCTGATGGACGTCTCGCGCATTGCCACCGGCAAGCTGCAGATCAAGCCCGAGGTATCCAGCCTGGTCTCCATCCTGGGCGCTGCGCTGGAAATGAGTCGGCCCCATATCGAGGCGGCCCACCATCAGCTGGTGCTTGCCCTGACCCACGAACCCACCCCGATCCTGGGTGATCCGGCGCGTCTGGCCCAGGTCTTCACCAACATCTTGAACAACGCCGCCAAGTACACGCCACATGGCGGGCGCATCGAGGTCTCGGCGCAGGTGCAAGGTGAGGAACTGCAGGTGCGGGTGCGCGACAACGGCGCTGGCATCGAGCCGCGCATGCTGCAGCAGGTGTTCGGGCTGTTCACGCAGATTCCCCAGCGCGGGGACCGTTACACCGCCGGCCTGGGCATCGGACTGTCCCTGGTCGAGGGTCTGGTGCGCCTGCACGGCGGGCGGGTTGAAGCGCGCAGCGCCGGCCTCGGTCAGGGCAGCGAATTCATCGTGCACCTGCCACGCTACCTGCAGACCGCCGGCGCTGAACCCAACCGGCCAAGCGTGCAGGCCGACGCGATGATGCCCGTCGCGACGGCCCGGTAAGGCGGTCCGTTAAGGCGGTCCGCTCAGGCCGCAGGTGTCTCGTAGGCCGAGACGGGCACGCAGGCGCAGAACAGGTTGCGGTCGCCGTAGACGTTGTCCACCCGGCCTACGGGCGGCCAGTACTTGGCATGGCGCCGGCCTGAGCGCATCGCCGCGGCCGCCTCGCGCGGGTAGGCATGGGACCAGTCGCTGGCCATGACGCTGGCGGCGGTGTGGGGCGCGTGCTTGAGCGGGTTGTCCTCGCGCGGCCAACGCCCGGATTCGATCGCGCGGATCTCCTCCCGGATCGCGATCATCGCGTCGATGAAGCGATCGAGTTCCTCCAGGGTCTCACTCTCGGTGGGCTCCACCATCAGCGTGCCCGCCACCGGGAAACTCAGGGTCGGGGCATGAAAGCCGTAGTCGATCAGGCGCTTGGCCACGTCCTCGGCGCTCACGCCGCTGGTCTCCTTCAGCGGGCGCAGGTCCAGGATGCACTCGTGGGCCACGCGGCCGTTCTCGCTGGCATACAGCGTGGGGTAGTGCGGGGCGAGCCGCTGGCTGATGTAGTTGGCCGAGAGGATGGCCACCTCGGTGGCCTGTCGCAAACCCTCGGGGCCCATCATGCGGCAGTACATCCAGCTGATAGGCAAGACGGCCGCGTTGCCCAGGGGCGCAGCGGAGACCGCGCCGACACGGTGCGGGTGCGGGCTCAGCGCCACATGGCCAGATGCCGCCTCGGCCGTCGCATGACCGGGCAGGAAGGGGACGAGATCCTCCACCACGCACACCGGGCCCACGCCGGGGCCGCCGCCGCCGTGCGGGATGCAGAAGGTCTTGTGCAGGTTCAGGTG
>CAZUKC010000179.1:0-3732 GCA_964620375.1 uncultured Ramlibacter sp.
TCCTGCGTGAGGCGCGCCGCCAGCTGGCCGCGCAACGCGCCGACATCAAGATCGTGGGCGAGGAGCTGCATCCCCTGGGCCGCGTCAAGGATTTCCTGCCCTATGCCACCAAGCTCAAGGCCAGCGGTGCGCAGGCCGTGATCACCGGCAACTGGGGCAACGACCTGACCCTGCTGGTGAAGGCAGCGCGCGAGGTGGGCTACGACGGCAAGTTCTACACCTTCTACGGGAACGCCCTGGGCGCGCCCTCTGCCATCGGCGATGCGGGCATCGGCCGTGTGATTGCGGTGGCCGACTGGCTGCCCAACCTGCCCGGCGCGCAGAACGAGGCTTTTTACCGGGCCTTCCGTCAGCGTTTCCCGAAGCCGCAGGACGACTATGTCCACATGCGCATGCAGCTGATGGTCGAGTCCCTGGCCCAGGCGATCGAGCGTGCCGGCGGCACCGAGGCCGGTGCGATCGCCACGCAGCTGGAGCGCGCGCGCCCTGAACTCTTTGGTCAGAAGGGCGCGATGCGCGCCAGTGACCACCAGTTCCAGCAGCCGCTGGTGGTGGGCGTGATGGACCGGCTGGGCGCGCCGGGCGTGAAGTTCGACGTGGAGGGCTCGGGCTATGGCTTTCGGGTGATCCAGGTCGTATCCGCCGACGACGCGCAGCTGCCCACGACCTGCCGCATGATCCGGCCTGCGTCCTGAGCGCGCGCCATCCTTCCAACTGCCCTGACCGAGACCTGATCGCCATGCGTCCTGCCATCCTGAACCTCGAAGCCTCCAAGATTCGCGAGGTGGCCAACGCCGGCCTGGGCCGCAGCGACGTGCTGGCCTTCTGGTTCGGCGAGAGCGACGAGACCACGCCCGAATTCGTCCGCGAGGCGGCGATCGAGTCGCTGCGCTCGGGCGAGACCTTCTACGCCCACAACCTGGGTCTGCCCGAGCTGCGCCAGGCGCTGGCCGACTACACCGCGCAACTGCACCGGCCGGTGGACGCCGGGCGCATTGCCATCACCTCGGGCGGGGTGAATGCGCTGATGCTGGCGGTGCAGGCACTGGTGGGGCAGGGCGACGAGGTGGTGGTGGTCACGCCGGTGTGGCCCAACCTCACCGCCCAGCCCGCGATCATGGGCGCGCAGGTGCGCACTGTGCCCCTGCGCCCGGTGCAGGGCGCATGGACGCTGGACCTGCCGGCGCTGTTTGCCGCCATCACCCCGGCGACTCGCCTGCTGGTGGTCAACGCCCCCAACAACCCCACGGGCTGGACCCTCACCCACGACGAGCAGCGCGCCATCCTGGACCATTGCCGACGCACCGGCACCTGGATCCTGGCCGACGAGGTCTATGAGCGGCTTAATTTCGGCGAGCCGCACAGCGCTTCGGGGGGAGCCAGTCCGGCGCCGGGCCGCCCCAAGCCGGACGCCCCCTGGGGGGAAGCGCGCAGCGCTTCGGGGGGAGCTTTCCCCTGTGCACCGAGTTTCCTCGACGTCGCCGAGCCCGACGACCGACTCGTCGTCGCCCAAAGCTTCTCCAAGAGCTTCCTCATGACCGGCTGGCGCCTGGGCTGGCTGGTCATGCCGGCCGCCATGACCGACGCCATGGGCAAGCTGATCGAGTTCAACACCTCCTGCGCCAGCACCTTCACCCAGCGCGCGGCGCTGGCCGCCGTGCGCCGCACCGACGAGGTCACGCCCCGGGTGGTGGCCCACCTGCGCGCCTGCCGCGACACCCTGGTGCCCCTGCTGCAGGCCGTGCCGGGCGTGGACCTGGCCCCGGCCCGGGGTGGGATGTATGCTTTTTTCCGACTCGCCGGCCACCCCGACTCCCTGGCCACCGCCAAGCGGCTGGTCGCCGAAGCCGGCCTGGGCCTGGCCCCCGGCAGCGCCTTCGCCCCCGAGGCCGAGGGCTGGCTGCGGTGGTGCTTTGCCTCCCGGGACCCGTCCCGGCTGGAGAAGGGTGTGGAGCGTCTACAGGCCTGGCTGTCTGGCCCCGGCCGGGCGGTCTGAGAGGGTGTATGGGGCAGGTCGGCCCAGAGCGGCTATAATCCCGAAGTTGTCGTGCCTTTGGGCATGGCGGCACCGCACACCTTCGTGCACACGTTGGGGCCGCATTCCAGCCTCCAACGCAAGTTCAAACATCCAAAGGAATCACATGACCGCCATCAACAAGGCCGAGGTCGTCAAGACCCATGCCCGCGCTGCCAACGACACCGGCAGCCCCGAAGTGCAGGTTGCCCTGCTCACCGCTCGCATCAACGAGCTGACCCCCCACTTCAAGACCCATGCCAAGGACCACCACGGCCGCCGTGGCCTCCTGCGCATGGTCAATCGCCGCAAGAGCCTGCTGGCATACCTGAAAGACAAGGACGCCGACCGCTACACCGCGCTGATTGCCAAGCTGGGCCTGCGCAAGTAAGCACTGAATCCATGAAGCGCGCCTGAGTTAGTCCCCACTAGCTCAGGCGCGTTTTACTTCGGAGACCTGACGACGAATACGCGCTGTGTCATTCCACCAGCGGCCCCGCAGACCGGGCAGGCCCCTGATGGAATGGCATCGTGTTCGACCGAAGGCTCTATCACCTGAGAAGCCAAGAAAGCACGAACCATGAGCATCTTCAACAAAGTCACCAAGACCTTCCAGTGGGGCCAGCACACGGTCACCCTGGAAACCGGCGAGATCGCCCGCCAGGCCACCGGCGCGGTGCTGGTCAACATCGACGACACCGTGGTCCTGGCCACCGTGGTCGCCTCCAAGTCGGCCAAGCCCGGGCAGGACTTCTTCCCCCTGACCGTCGACTACATCGAGAAGACCTACGCCGCCGGCAAGATCCCCGGCAGCTTCTTCAAGCGCGAAGCCAAGCCCTCCGAACTCGAGACGCTGACCTCCCGCCTGATCGACCGCCCGATCCGCCCGCTGTTCCCCGAGGGCTTCCTCAACGAAGTTCATGTGGTGATCCACACCATCTCGCTGAACCCGGAGGTCGATGCCGACATCGCCGCCATGATCGCCACCAGCGCCGCGCTGGCCATTTCCGGCGTGCCCTTCGCCGGCCCGATCGGCGCCGCGCGCGTGGGCTACATCAACGGTGAATACGTCCTGAACCCGGGCCAGACCCAGCGCAAGGACTCGCAGATGGACCTGGTCGTCGCCGGCACCGAAGCCGCCGTGCTGATGGTCGAATCCGAGGCCCTGCAGCTGCCCGAGGAAGTGATGCTCGGTGCCGTGGTCTTCGGCCACGAGCAGGGCAAGATCGCCATCAACGCCATTCACGACCTGGTGCGTGACGCCGGCAAGCCCGCCTGGGACTGGCAGCCGCCCGCCAAGGACGAGCCCTTCATCGCCCAGGTCACCGCCCTGGCCGAAGGCAAGCTGCGCGCCGCCTACCAGATCCGCTCCAAGCAGGCCCGCACCCAGGCCCTGCGCGAGGCCTCTGCGGCGGTCCACGCCGAGCTCAAGGCCAGCGGCGCCGAGTTCGAGGCGGGCAAGGTCGATGACCTGCTCTTCGCCATCGAGTCCAACATCGTGCGCAGCCAGATTCTGTCCGGCGAGCCGCGCATCGACGGCCGCGACACCCGCACCGTGCGCCCCATCGAGATCCGCAACAGCGTGCTGCCCCGCACCCACGGTTCCGCCCTGTTCACCCGCGGCGAGACCCAGGCCTTGGTGATCGCCACCCTGGGCACCGAGCGCGACGCCCAGCGCATCGACGCCCTGGCCGGCGAATTTGAAGACCGCTTCCTGT
>CAZUKC010000180.1:0-3684 GCA_964620375.1 uncultured Ramlibacter sp.
CTTGAGCATCTTGCCGGTCGCGCCCAAGGGAATCGCCTCCACGAAGACCACGTCGTCGGGGATCTGCCACTTGGCCGTCTTGCCCTCGTAGAACGCCAGCAGCTCCTCGCGGGACACGTCCGTGCCCGGCCGCTTCACCGCCACCAGCAGGGGGCGCTCGTCCCACTTCGGGTGCGGCATGCCCACGCAGGCGGCCATGGCCACCGAGGGGTGCGCCATGGCAATGTTTTCGATGTCGATCGAAGAGATCCATTCGCCACCGGACTTGATCACGTCCTTGCTGCGGTCGGTGATCTGCATGTAGCCGTCGGGGTCGATCGTCGCCACGTCGCCGGTGGGGAACCAGCCCTCGCGCAGCGGGTCACCGCCCTCGCCCTTGTAGTACTCGCGCACCACCCAGGGTCCGCGCACCTGCAGGTCGCCGAAGGTCTTGCCGTCCCAGGGCAGCTCCTGGCCGTCGTCGCCGACGATGCGCATGTCCACGCCGTAGATCGCCCGTCCCTGCTTCAGGCGCACCTTCATCTTTTCGGGCTCGGGCAGGTCCTGGTGCTTGTTCTTCAGGGTGCACAGGGTCCCCAGCGGGCTCATCTCGGTCATGCCCCAGGCATGCAACACCTCCACCCCGTACTGCTCGCGGAAGGCGGTGATCATGGCGGGCGGGCAGGCCGAGCCGCCGATCACGGTGCGGTTCAGGGTGGAAAAGCGCAGCTTGTTCGGGCCCATGTGCCCCAGCAGCATCTGCCACACGGTCGGCACACCGGCGGCGTAGGTCACCTTCTCGGCCTCGATCAGTTCGTAGACCGACTTGCCGTCCAGGGCGCCGCCCGGAAAGACCAGCTTGCAGCCGGTCAGGGCCGCCGAATACGGGATGCCCCAGGCGTTGACGTGGAACATGGGCACGACCGGCAGGACAGCATCGCGCGCCGACAGCCCCATCACGTCGGGCAGGGCCGCGGCATACGCGTGCAGCAGCGTCGAGCGGTGGCTGTACAGGGCGGCCTTCGGGTTACCGGTGGTGCCGCTCGTGTAGCACATGCTGGAGGCCGAGTTCTCGTCGAAGGTGGGCCAGTCGTAGTGGTCGGGGTGCCGACCGATCCAGTCTTCGTACGCCACCAGGTTCGGGATACCGCTGTCGGCCGGGAGCGCCTTCGCGTCACACAGCATCACGTACTGGCGGATGCCGGGGCAGCGCGCGTGCACCGCCTGTACCAGGGGCAGGAAGGTGGCATCAAAGCACAACACCTGGTCCTCGGCGTGGTTGGCGATCCAGGCGATCTGGTCGGGGTGCAGCCGCGGGTTGATCGTGTGCAGTACCCGACCCGACCCCGAAACGCCGAAGTACAGCTCCAGGTGCCGGTAGCCGTTCCAGGCCAGGGTGGCCACCCGGTCGGAAAACGCGAGCTTCAGGGCGTCCAGGGCATGGGCCACCTGGCGCGAGCGTCGGCCGACGTCGGCCCAGGTGTAGCGGTGAATGTCGCCCTCGACGCGGCGGGACACGATCTCGGTGTCGCCGTGGTGGCGTTCGGCGAAAGTGATCAGCGACGAAATCAGCAGGGGTTGGCCTTGCATCAAACCGAGCACGGGAATCTCCTTGTCGTTGTGGGGGCGGTCAGGCGGTGCGCAGTATGGCGCAGCCGGCCCGCCGTGCCAGCGAGGAAATCCCTCATGGGGCGGTGGGCCCCAGGGGTAGAGGACAATTGCGCCATGAATCTGCCCCCGGTCGCCGACCTGACCGCCGCCGCGGCCGCCCTGCCCTCAGGCGACGCCCTGACGGACCTGGGCCTGCAATGGACCCACGGCTACGCACAGCTGGGGCCCGACTTCTACACCGAGCTGCGTCCCACCCCTCTGCCCGCCCCCCATCGGGTGGCCGCCAGCGAGCGCCTGGCGCGCGAGATCGGTCTGGACCCGACCCGCCTGGCTGACCCCGCGGTGGTGGCGGCCCTCACCGGCAGCGGGCTGCTGGCCGGATCGCGCCCCCTGGCCACGGTGTACAGCGGGCACCAGTTCGGGGTGTGGGCGGGCCAGCTGGGCGATGGCCGGGCCCTGCTGCTGGGCGAGGCGCAGACAGCCGCCGGACCCCAGGAAATCCAGCTCAAAGGCGCGGGTCGCACGCCCTACTCCCGCATGGGCGACGGCCGGGCCGTGCTGCGTTCCAGCATTCGCGAGTTCCTGTGCTCGGAGGCCATGGCGGCCCTGGGCATCCCCACCACCCGGGCCCTGATGGTCACCGGCTCGCCCGCGCCCGTGGTCCGCGAGGAGGTCGAGACGGCCGCCGTCGTCACCCGTATCGCCCCCAGCTTCATCCGCTTCGGGCATTTCGAGCATTTCGCCGCCACCGGCCAGGACGATCCGCTGCGGCAGCTGTCCGATTACGTGATCGACCGCTGGTACCCCGAGTGCCGCGACAGCGAGGCCCGTGAGCGCCTGGGCGGCAGCGCCGAGGCCGCCCTCCTGGAGCATGTCAGCGAGCGCACCGCCGCCCTGGTCGCCCAGTGGCAGGCCGTCGGCTTTTGCCACGGGGTGATGAACACCGACAACATGTCCATCTTGGGCCTGACCCTGGACTACGGCCCTTTCCAGTTCATGGACGGCTTCGACCCCGGTCACATCTGCAACCACAGCGACAGCGGCGGGCGCTATGCCTACCACCGCCAGCCGAACATCGCCTACTGGAACCTGCACGCCCTGGCCCAGGCCCTGCTGCCCCTGATTGGCGACCAGGAAGTGGCCATCGCGGCCCTGCAGTCCTACCCGCGCGTGTTCCCCCAGGCCCTGCAGGCGCGCATGCAGGCCAAGCTGGGCCTGACCCTCACGCTGGACGACGACCGCACGCTGATCGACGACATCCTCAAGCTGATGGCGGCCGGCCGGGTCGACTTTCCGCTGTTCTGGCGGCGCCTGTCGGACCATGTCGCGGGCGGCTCCCCCGAGCCGGTGCGCGACCTCTTTGCCGACCGCGAGGCCCTGGACGCCTGGCTGCAGCGCTATGCGGCGCGTCGGACCCAGGAACCCGAAGGCGGTGCGGGCGCCGGCGCGCGCATGCGGGCCGTCAATCCGAAGTACGTCCTGCGCAACCACCTGGGCGAGATCGCGATCCGCCAAGCCAAGGCCGGCGACTTCTCCGGCGTGTCACGCCTGCTGGCGGTGCTGCAGGACCCCTTCGACGACCACCCCCAGGCCCAGGACGAATTCGCCGGCTTGCCGCCGGACTGGGCCTCTTCCATCGAGATCAGCTGCTCCTCATGACCTACCCGATCCAGAAGACCGACGCCCAGTGGCAGACCCACCTGGCCGCCAAGGGGGCCGAGCCGCGCGCCTTCGACATCACCCGCCGCGCCGCCACCGAGCGGCCGTTCACCGGCAAGTACGAGCAGGTCTGGGCCGACGGCACCTACCACTGCATCTGCTGCGGCCACAAGCTCTTTGACTCGCACACCAAGTTCGACGCCGGCTGCGGCTGGCCGAGCTTCTCGCTGGCGGTGCCGGGCGCCATCCGCGAACTGACCGACACCAGCCACGGCATGGTGCGCACCGAGACCGTCTGTGCGCAGTGTGGGGCCCACCTGGGTCATGTCTTTCCCGACGGCCCCCAGCCCACCGGCCTGCGCTATTGCATGAACTCCGCCTCGCTCGAATTCACTCCGACATCCGAAGCCTAGGACGGCCCGACGCATGAAGCTC
>CAZUKC010000181.1:0-3627 GCA_964620375.1 uncultured Ramlibacter sp.
GTTATTTCCAGATGTTGAAGGGGGTCTGCATCCACAGGCCCACCACCACCAGCCACACCAGGGTGACGGGGATGAAGATCTTCCAGCCCAGACGCATGATCTGGTCGTAGCGGTAACGGGGGAAGGTGGAGCGCACCCACAGGAACAGCGTCACCACCGCGAAGGTCTTCAGGCCCAGCCAGATCCAGCCAGGGACGGCCGCCAGCAGCGGGATGTCCACCGGGGGCAGCCAGCCACCGAGGAACAGGATCACGGCCAGGATGGAGACCAGCCACATGTTGGCGTATTCGGCCAGGAAGAACATGGCGAAGCTCATGCCCGAGTACTCGATCATGTGGCCCGCCACGATCTCGGATTCGCCCTCGACCACGTCGAAGGGGTGGCGGTTGGTCTCCGCCAGGCCCGAGATGAAGTACACGAGAAAGATCGGCAGCAGGGGCAGCCAGTTCCAGGACAGGAAGTTCAGGCCCATGTCCGCGAAGTAGCCGGAGGCTTGTCCCATGACCACCGCGGTCATGTTCAGGCTGCCTGCCACCATCAGCACCACCACCAGGCAAAAGCCCATGGCGATTTCGTAGCTCACCATCTGTGCCGAGGCGCGCAGTGCGCCGAGCAGCGCGTACTTGGAATTGGAGGCCCAGCCTGCAATGATCACGCCGTACACCTCCAGCGAGGTGATGGCCATGATGAACAGCAGGCCGGCGTTGATATTGGCCAGCGCAACGTCAGGGCCGAAGGGAATGACCGCCCACGCGACCAGCGCCGGCATGATGGTCATGATCGGGCCCAGGAAGAACAGGCCCTTGTTGGCCGCCGTCGGGCGGATGATTTCCTTGGTCAGGAGCTTCAGGGCGTCGGCGATCGGCTGCAGCAAGCCCAGGGGGCCGATGCGGTTCGGGCCGATGCGCACCTGGGTGAAGCCGATGGCCTTGCGCTCCCAGAGGGTCAGGTAGGCGACGGCGCCCATGAGGGGAAGGACCACGGCGATGATTTTGATCAGGGTCCAGACCACTGGCCAGCCCACGCTGGACCACCAGGGCGCCGCCAGCAGGCCGCTGCCGAATCCGTAAATCGTCTCGATCATGCGGTCACTCCCTGTGCCAGCGCGGCCCGCGCATCGGCCGTGAGCTGCAGCGACGGCGCACGGCGCACGATGCCGTCCAGCTGGTAGATCGCGGCACTGACGGGTCGGCCTGCGGCCGGCGTCAGGTCGATCGTCGCCGACGTGGCGTTGGACAGCACCGGGCCCTGTACGAAGTCCTGGCCGGCATCCTGCGCACCGCGCGCGGCGGCCAGAACCTCCTGCGAGGACTCGAACTCGAAGCCAGGCAGGCCCAGCAGGTTGCCCAGCACGCGCAGCACCTTCCAGCCCGGACGGGTCTCACCCAGAGGCTTGACCACGGCATGGAAGCTCTGGACACGACCTTCGGCGTTGACGAAGGTGCCGGGGGTCTCGGTGAAGGGCGCGATCGGCAGCAGCACGTCGCTGATGTCGGTGTTGCACTTGAAGGGGCTCAGGGTGACGACCATGCCACCTTGCCCGATCGGCGCCGCGGGGCGCGCGGCGTCGAAGGCAGGTTCGGCATTGAGCAGGATCAAGGCCTTCAGGCCCCCGGCCAGCATCTGGCCGGCATTCAGACCGCCCGCGCCCGGCAGCGCGCGCACCAGCTGCGCGCCCACGGTGTTGGCGGCTTCGGTGAGGTAACCGACGGTCGCGCCGGTCTGCTCGCCGAGCCAGTTGGCCAACGCCAGCAGCGACGAAGCCTTGGCGTGATGGGCGGCGGCGTTGCCCAGGAAAATGGCCTTGCGCTCACCAGACAGCAAGGACTTGGCCATGGCCGTCCAGCGGCCGGCGTGGGGCTGCTGCAGCGCCTGCACCTGGTCGGCGCGGATCGCGGCGGGTGCGGCCACGCCTTTTTCGGCGGCGACGGCCAGGGCCACGCAGGCCAGGGCCTGCGCCCAGTCGGCGGCGGGCACGACGGCCTTGGCCGCGACGGTCATCGCCCAGTCGTCGTCGGCGTCATGGATCACGTTCACCTGCGCGCCCTTGCGGGTGGCGGCGCGCACGCGCAGCGCGAACAGCGGATGGTCCTTGCGCAGGTTGGCGCCGACCACCAGCGCCCGCTGCAACTCGGACAGCGAGGCGATCGAAGTCCCGAGCCAGCGCACGCCTTCGGCGGCCGGGAACTCGGCATGGCGCAGGCGGTGATCGATGTTCTGGCTGCCCAGCGCGCGCACCAGGGCACCGGCCAGGTACAGCTCTTCGACGCTGCTGTGTGGGCTGACCAGGGCACCGATGCTGTTCGCGCCGTGGTCGGCCTTCACGCCCTGCAGGCCCTTGGCCACGTATTCCAGCGCGGTCTGCCAGTCGACGGTGATCCACTGGCCGCCCTGCTTGATCATGGGCGCGGTCAGGCGGTCGGGGCCATTGAGCGCCTCGTAGGAGAAGCGGTCGCGGTCGGCCAGCCAGCATTCGTTGACCGCTTCGTTTTCGAGCGGCAGCACGCGCATGACCTTGTGGTTCTTCACCTGCACGATCAGGTTGGCGCCGGTGGAGTCGTGGGGGCTGACCGACTTGCGGCGCGAGAGCTCCCAGGTGCGGGCGCTGTAGCGGAACGGCTTGCTGGTGAGGGCGCCGACCGGGCACAGGTCGATCATGTTGCCCGAAACCTCGGAGTCGACGGTGTCACCCAACACGGTGGTGATCTCGGAGTGTTCGCCGCGATGGATCATGCCCAGCTCCATCACGCCAGCCACTTCCTGGCCGAAGCGCACGCAGCGGGTGCAGTGGATGCAGCGGCTCATTTCCTCCATGGAAATCAGCGGGCCCACGTCCTTGTGCAGCACGACGCGCTTTTCTTCTTCGTAGCGCGAGGCGGAGCCGCCGTAGCCCACGGCCAGGTCCTGCAGCTGGCACTCGCCGCCCTGGTCGCAAATGGGGCAATCGAGCGGGTGGTTGATCAGGAGGAACTCCATCACCGACTTTTGCGCCTTCACGGCCTTGTCGGAATGGGTGCGCACGACCATGCCGTTGGTCACGGGCGTGGCGCAGGCCGGCAGGGGCTTGGGCGCCTTCTCCACTTCGACCAGGCACATGCGGCAGTTGGCCGCGATGGACAGCTTCTTGTGATAACAAAAGTGCGGGATGTAGGTGCCGGCCTTTTCCGCAGCATGCATGACCATGCTGCCTTCGGCCACTTCCACCTTTTTTCCGTCGAGTTCGATTTCAACCATGGTGTGCTTTCTCCGGCTGGGAGATCTTGGCCTCGAACTCGTGCCGGAAGTGCTTGATCATGGCGCGCACCGGCATGGCCGCCGCGTCGCCGAGCGCGCAGATGGTGCGGCCCTGAATGTTGTCGGCCACGGAATTCAGAAGATCCATGTCAGAGGGCTTGCCGTGACCGTTGCAGATGCGATCGACCACGCGCCAGAGCCAGCCAGTGCCTTCGCGGCAGGGCGTGCACTGGCCGCAGGACTCGTGCATGTAGAAGTAGGACAGGCGCCGCAGCGATTCGGGCATGTCGCGGGTTTCGTCCATCACGATGACCGCGCCCGAACCGAGCATGGAGCCGGCCTTGGCGATGGCGTCGTAGTCCATCGTGATGTCCATCATGATGGACGCGGGCA